>NZ_JBXTEF010000063.1:0-8802 GCF_057495195.1 Cysteiniphilum sp.
TACGGCTGCCACCCCTCTTGCAAAGAGGGGAATTAGGCAATGATGGTTTTATATTCCCCTCTTTGCAAGAGGGGTGCTTAAGCTTGCGAGGCGGGGTGTTGAAATAGAAAAAGTTCGTAACTCGAGTAGATAATGGAATATTGATCATGCGCTGATGTTCAGCAGGGTGTTAAAGATAATATAAAAAGCTATAAATGAATGATCTAGGCTTAATGATTAATTTTGTGTTTTTTCTCAAGTCCGTGATTGTTGAGATAATTTATTGTGTTGAAGAAATGAGGATAAAGGATATATGAAAGCAGAGAAGTTTACCCATAAGTTGCAAGAGGCGCTTACTGAAGCGCAGAGTTTAGCCATTAGCAAGAGTCATACGATGCTAGAGCCGATTCATGTGCTAAAAGCATTGTTGGATCAAGAAGGTGGCATGATTGCATCTATTATCACCCAGGCTGAGGGTGATTTATCAAATCTCAATAGTGAGTTAAGTAATGCCTTGAATGCGCTAGCTACAAGTAGTGCCGCTAGTCAAATCAGTGCGTCAAATAACTTAATTAAAATACTGCAGCAGATGGAAAAGCTTGCTACTGAAAAGCAGGATGAATTTATTTCAAGTGATTTATTCTTAATTGCTGGATTTGCCGATGGTGCGATCAGCAAGATCTTTAAAGAGGCTGGCTTATCAAAAGAAAATCTAACATTAGCAGTGGATAAAGTCAGAGGTGGTGCACGCGTTGAGAGTCAGAATGCTGAAGATATGCAAGGTGCGCTAAAGAAATATACCATTGATCTCACGGAAAGAGCGCGACAAGGAAAAATTGATCCGGTAATTGGGCGCGATGATGAGATCAGACGTACGATTCAAGTATTGCAACGTCGCACTAAAAATAATCCCGTGTTAATTGGTCGCCCAGGGGTTGGTAAAACCGCAATTGTTGAAGGTTTAGCGCAACGCATTGTTAACAACGAGGTGCCTGAGGGAATTCGCAATAAGCGTATTTTATCTTTGGATTTGGGCGCATTATTGGCAGGTGCTAAATTCCGTGGTGATTTTGAGGAGCGCTTAAAATCAGTGCTTAAAGAGTTGTCCAAACAAGAAGGAAGTGTGATTTTATTTATTGATGAATTACACACCATGGTTGGCGCAGGTAAAGCTGAAGGTTCGATGGATGCAGGTAATATGTTGAAACCCGCCTTGGCGCGTGGTGAGCTACGATGTGTGGGTGCAACGACATTAGATGAATATCGCGAGAATGTTGAAAAAGACCCCGCATTAGAGCGTAGATTCCAAAAAGTATTAGTTGATGAGCCAACAGTTGAAGATACCATTGCGATTTTGCGCGGATTAAAGGAGCGCTATGAAGTGCACCACGGTGTTGATATTACGGATCCGGCAATTGTTGCGGCAGCCACATTATCACATCGCTATATTACCGATAGACAACTGCCTGATAAAGCCATTGATTTAATGGATGAAGCAGCAAGTCAAATCCGCATGGAGATTGACTCGCGTCCTGAAGAAATGGAGAAATTATATCGCCGGATTATTCAGCTAAAAATGCAGCGTGAGCAATTGAAAAAAGAAAAAGATGATGCCACCAAAAAACGCTTGGATGTTTTAGAAGATGAAATCAAAGCTTTAGAAAAAGAGTATTCAGGCTTTGAAGAAATTTGGAAAGCAGAAAAAGCACAAATGCAAGGTTCACAAAAACTAAAAGAGCAATTAGATCAAGCTAAAATTGATCTTGATGCTGCTAAGCGAACCGGTGATTTATCAAAAATGGCAGAATTGCAATATGGACTTATTCCGCAGTTAGAAGAGCAGATTAAGGCGCTTGCCAGTGCTGATCCGATTAAAACCAAATTAGTACGCACTCAAGTGACTGAGAATGAAATTGCTGAAGTAGTATCTAAATCAACAGGTATTCCCGTCAATAAGATGATGGAAGGTGAGCGTGAGAAGCTATTGCATATGGAGGACTTCTTAGGCAAACGTGTGATTGGTCAAAAAGAAGCGATTACCGCCGTGTCGAATGCCGTTCGTCGTGCGCGCTCTGGATTGTCTGATCCAAATCGTCCAACAGGATCGTTTTTATTCTTGGGTCCAACAGGGGTTGGTAAGACTGAATTAACCAAAGCATTGGCCGAGTTTATGTTTGATAGTGAAGATGCGATGCTGAGAGTGGATATGTCAGAATATATGGAGAAGCACTCGGTAGCACGCCTAATTGGTGCGCCTCCAGGCTATGTTGGCTATGAGCAAGGTGGCTATTTAACTGAGCATGTCAGACGCAAGCCTTATTCGGTAATTTTGCTTGATGAAGTTGAGAAAGCGCATCCAGATGTTTTTAATATTCTATTGCAAATCTTAGATGATGGTCGTTTGACAGATAGCCAAGGGCGTACGGTTGATTTCAAAAACACTGTGCTAATTATGACCTCAAACTTAGGCTCGCAGTTAATCCAAGAAAAACTGCATAGCGAAGGTTATGATCAGGTGAAAGAGCAGGTGTTGCAGGTTGTATTGCAACACTTTAGACCAGAGTTTATCAACCGTATTGATGAAACCGTTGTCTTTGAGCCATTAGATAAAGAGATGATTAAACAAATCGCAGAGATTCAAATCAATCGCGTGCGTAAGCGCTTGCATGAGCGTGATTTAAAATTAGCAATCTCAGCGGTAGCAATGGATGAGCTGGCAGACCATGGGTTTGACCCGATATTTGGCGCAAGACCATTGAAACGCGCAATTCAGCAATACATTGAAAACCCATTAGCCACCTATCTCTTGGAAGGGCGCTATGTGGCAGGTGATGTCATTCAGGTGACCAGTGAGAATGATAATTTTGTTTTCTCAAAAAAAGATTCCACAACGATGGAAAAGGCAGGCCAGTAGATGAGTCAACAAAAAACGGTTGTTATTACAGGAGCTAATAAAGGTATTGGTCTTGAATTCGTGAGATTTTATCAAAACGCAGGTTGGCATGTATATGCAGTATGCAGAAAACCCTCTAGTGAATTAATGCATTTGAATGTCACGATTATTGAAGGTGTTGATATTAGCTTGGATGAATCAATTGAACAGCTTGCGACGAGACTATCTCATGATAAGATTGATTTATTGATCAATAATGCGGGCGCTTGGTGTGATTCAACACTTGGTGAGATTGACTATGGCATGCTTTTGCAGAATATCAACATTAATGCACTGGGGACTTTACGTGTGACGGAGGCCTTACTACCATTTTTAAATACAAATGCAAAAATTGCCATTATTACTAGTAAAATGGGCTCAAATACTGATAATACTTCAGGTGGTCGTTATGGGTATCGTATGGCAAAGGCAGCCTTAAACGCAGCAGCAAAAAGCCTAAGTGTTGATTTGAAGTCTAAAGGTATAGCAGTTGTATTGCTGCATCCAGGTTGGGTGCTTACCGAGATGGGAGGTAAGAATGCACTAATTACAACTGAACAAAGTATTAGTGGTATGACACATCTTATAGATAAAGCAAATCTTGATAGCTCCGGTGAGTTTCTCGCTTATGATGGAAAAACAATACCTTGGTAATATACCGCAAAATGATTTGTCAGTGGTATAAGTGTTCGGTATATTTTCTGATATAATGCAGAGCATACTTATTTGAATTAATGTCTCTATGTCATTACAACGTATATTCGCTTTGGGACTGTTGTTAAGCAGTGCTATTACTTCATTTGCATCTGGGTGGCAGCTTCAGCAAAAAAAATCCATCGATATTTCGCCAAAGAAAGTGCAGTTTGATACTTTTGAAGCGATTAAAGATAAGCATTTCCCGCTGATAGTTGATGTAGTGTTATTAGATAATGATGCATATAAAGCGGGACTTACGATTCAATCACAAGATAATGTTCAAAGTGTGCTTGATGTGGCAACTCAAAAGGAAGCGTTTCTAGCAACTAATGGTGGCTTTTATCAAGAAGGGTTTCTTGTCAATGGTCTTTTGATTGATCAAAGTAAACTGCGCTTACCATTGGTTAATAATACGTTGTTATCATCAATTATTACGATTGATCAACAGGGTCAAATCAATATCTTAGATAAAGATCAAAAATATCATCATGCCTATTATGCTTTCCAAGTAGGTCCTATCTTGCTTAAAGATAACATTGTACAAAAAGTCAATGATGATAAAATTGCCAAACGCATTATTTATGCACAAACAAGCTCAAAGCTTATGGTGATTTATATCGATAGCACAACCTTACAGCAGGCAGCGTATGTTGTTAAAGCACTTGCTAATTACTTTGATATTAATATTAAACGCGCGGTAAATTTTGATGGTGGCAAAGCAGGTGCTTTTATCTTGCGTAAATATGTGACACCCGTGATTTATCCAGAATATAGTCCTGTGAAAAGTGTTGTTTATTTTAGTTTGAACGTCGCTTAGAAGTTGCTTAGCCAACCAAGTAGGCCATTTAATACGGGACAATACTAACCAATAATTGAAGTTGTGGTGAGGCACAAAACATAGTGAGTAGGCGAAATCTTGAGTACTCTCATTGAGATGGTAATAACATTATGATAGAGTTAGCGCATTCACAATAGATGCCGAGTTAAATTTAATGGATTTAGTCTTCTCAGAGTTAGGTAAAAAATCTGAATATAAAACACAATATGATGCCAGTTTATTATTTCCGATCCCGCGATCGATAAAGCGTGATGAGTTAGGCATAAAGGGAGTCCCTGAGTTTAAAGGTGTTGATATTTGGACGGGTTTTGAAGTTTCATGGTTGAATATGAAAGGCAAGCCACAAGTGCGCATTGCCGTATTTGAGATTGATGCGCTTTCTGAGTGCTTGATTGAGTCCAAAAGTTTTAAGCTTTATTTGAATTCTTTTAATAGCACGCATTTTGCCAGTGATGATGAGGTTACTAAGATGATGCAGCATGATCTTTCACAAGCTGCCAATGGTGCAGTATCTGTGACATTATACGCACTAAAAGATTACCCTTGTTATGTTACCAATCAATTTGCAGCAGAATCGATTGATGAGCTTGATATTGAAATCAATGAATATATGACAAATCCTCAATTTTTATCAGCAGACCAAACGAGCCAAGTGCATGAACGCCTAAGTAGTGATCTATTGAAATCTAATTGTTTAGTGACCTTTCAGCCGGATTGGGGGAGTGTGTTGATCGAATATCAAGGAGGCAAAATTAATCGAGAAGGATTGCTGAAATACCTTGTTTCTTTCCGTGATCATAATGAGTTTCATGAGCAATGTGTTGAGCGTATTTATACTGATATTATGCGCTATTGCCAGCCTGAAAAATTATGTGTTTATGCGCGCTATACACGTCGAGGTGGCTTAGATATTAATCCAATGCGCGCAAACTTTATATTTGATGCTGAGCAAAGTGAGCAAAAGCAGATACGTTTAGCACGTCAATAATACCTTAATAAAGTGAGGTATTAATTTGCCTTATAAGCAGGTATAATTGCCAAACTTCAAAGTTTGAATGCATTTAAATGGAAGTTAGCCATTATAAAATTAGTAATATTGACGTAAATAGCAGCAAAGTTGAGCTTTATGATACGCTCACTAAAAAAGGTACTTTTGTGCTTGCTAGCGAGTTGTATCAGCAAGACAGAATGGATCTTTTTTCAGAAGCAGATCAGCGAATTATTGCAAGATTTCTGATAGCAACCTCAATAGGGACAATGGTAGATAGCTTGATATTTTGCTTTGGTGTATTCTTATTTGTCGTGCCAATACAGACGATTTTAATTGTTGTAATGACTCAATATGTCATTAAATTATCTTATGATATCGTTGTTTGTACTTTTTCAAGTAAGGTGGCAATATATATTAAGCATCTAGAGAAAACCGACATTGTCGAGCTGCCAAGCAATAAAATCACCAATATTGTTGGCTTCAAGATCGATTCAGATCGTTGTGTTAATTCATATACTAATCATTAGAAAGGGAGAGGAAGATGAGGCAAAGTTCACATTATAAGATCAGTAATATTAATCCAAATAATTTTACGGTTGAGTACTATGACACTTTAACCAAGCGAAGTAGTAGTCAGCTAGCTAATAAACTCAATGAGAATGACATTATTGATTTATTTTCTGAAAGTGATCAGCGTTTAATTGCATTTAATGCAGGTAAACAAGAAAGCCTATTTGGCAAGGTAAGGAACAATATAAAGTTGGCAGCGCTCGAAGAGAAGAAATATGTTTTTTTGCTATTTGTTTCACTTTATACCGTAATCTTTTTTGCATCAAATTTAGCGGGCTCAACAATTATTAGCTTAGGAAGCATTGGTGGTATTCCACTGGCAGCACCAGGTGCTATATTTGTTTATTCATTAACATTTTTATTTGATTCCATCCTAACTGAAGTGTATGGCTTTTCGATTGTTAGGCGCATTTATACAACGGTTGCATTAACTTCGCTAATCGCACTATTAATTCTTAGTATCTTGGCGATGCTGCCTACGGTTAATGGGCATAATTACGTTCGGGAGTTGGTGTTTTCTGAGGCGGGAGTGATTAGGGTTTTTGCTTTTTCATTTATTAGCTTTGTGATCGCTGAGTTTGTTAACACCAATATTATTGCAAGATTAAAGTACTACTCCCGTGAAAAGCATGGATTGCAAGAAGGTAAAGAGCGAGGACGAATTATCATTAGATTTATTATTGCGACTGCTATTGGTACTTTCATCGATAGTGTTGTATTTGCTTTTGGTGTTTTTCTATTTGTTGTGCCGCTAAAAGTGATTTTTATCATTATACTGACCCAATACGTTATTAAGCTTTCTTATGATGTGATTGTTTGTACTATCTCAAGTAAAATTGCTATGTATATTAAGCGTTTAGAGAAAACAGATATTGTGGAGCTGCCAAGCAATAAAATCACCAACATTGTTGGCTTTAAGATTGACTCAGATCGTTGTGTAAATGCGTTTAGTGATAAATAGTTAGATTTTTAATAGGTTTGTTAATAATCATGGATGAGTTGTTTACGGTAACTCATAGTAAGTAAAGCAAATCGTTCACCATATAATTCTGCCGTACGCAAATCGCCAGAGTTATCGATTCTACACTGTTCTGACTGTGCCATTGCACCTATATTGGAGCCAAACCTATTAATGCAATCCACATCACCCTGATTGTATTGTGATTCAGAGGATTGGTTACTAATCCCTAGAGATATCCAGTTCATTTTATGCTGACAAGCAAAGATAAATAAAGTCATTAGAGTATTAAGCTTATCTCCATTAGTGCTATTTGAACTAGTAAAGCCACCAGCGAATTTATCCCTCCATGCACCTACTGCCCAACGAGATGAGCTTTTGTCCATAAACTGTTTAAAACTACCTGAAACGCTACCCATATAAGTGGGTGTACCAAATAAAATGCCATCATATTGATCCAATGCTTCAACATCTGTATTCTCATCAGCAAAGATCATATCAATATCATTAACATGTTTTAATACACCTTTTTTGACAGCTTCAGCCATTAGTTTAGTGGTGCCATATGAACTATTGTATACGACTGCTATTTTTATTTTCATGAATTTTCCTCATTGGTAATTAACTTATAAAGTCATCTATTTCACACAGATTGAATACTATCTTTGTATTGCTTGACAAACATTTTCGCATTTCCTGAATCACGTGTTCTAAGTTTTTGTCATGTTCTTTTAGGTTGCTAAAATTTATCCATTCATTTTTAGTTTTCCACTTAGCATAAGCCACTAACTTTAGGCTATTTGATTGACATTGATGCAACCTTGAGCCTAATGCTCCACTGTACTGAAGTTTAATTAATTTTGTAGCTTTGATCCACTGTGAAAAAAACTTATCCTTATGGTTATTATTTTTCAAAGAAAATTCATAAAGAACATAATACATCGTTTTGACTACCTATTCTTGCTAAGTTATTGATTTGTTTGAATATACGTGTCATTAAATACATTGATACTGGAATCAATAACATGATAGTTATCCATAAAATACTGTCTAGCTTATAAGTTAGGAAAATCCCTCCTATAAATGATCCTGCAAATGATCCAATAAAATTTAAGTTCATTACTCCGTAATACTTGCCTTGATCATTAATGTTAACATTTTCAGATATTAACAAACTAAAAACAGGGAATAATGCAATTTCACCAAAAGTGAAAAATACAATGAAAGTTAATAGTGAGTAGATACTATAAGATAATACTAAACATAAAGCTGCCACAAATATAGCCATAAAGCCAAAATAAGCGACATGTAAAGAAGATAATCTAGATAACATCCTTTTGAGGAAGGGGCTAAAAATAATTACAAGAATAGAATTTAAAGCTACTATAAGACCATACGTTAAATTTTTTGAAGAAGAGTGACTTAATATCATAGGTAAAGAACTGAAAATCTGTGAATAAGATATTGAAAATATCGTTTGCACTAGCAGTAAATTTACAACCCATGGTTGAGATAAAATTAAAGATAGTTTTTGTTTGCTAACGAAAACTTCTTTTTTAGAGAAAGATGGAATTTTAATAAAAACTAAAGAAACAATAATTATTATTAGATTAAACAAAAACAGCAATCTAATATCTAAAAATCCAACAAAAAACGTACCTACCAATGCGCCAAAACATGAAAATGCATTGTAGATAGTATAACTACTTACAAATGATGAAGTCACATTTATGGAAACATGTTTGATCAAAACATTGTTCGCGAGACTGTTCACTCAACTGTGTCACCCTAAAGCTCAAGTTTTAACCGTTCAGGAAAAAAGATGTTGAGCTGTGAAA
>NZ_JBXTEF010000064.1:0-7437 GCF_057495195.1 Cysteiniphilum sp.
GCATCAGTCGAAGTGGGTAATCACACTTCATAGAGGCTTCGACTTACGCTCAGCCAACGCTTACACAATCAAAGTGGGCAGGAATATAGTCATAGCCTAAAAAACGATAACAATACAAAAGGGGCATAACGCCCCTTTTGTATTGTTTATAGTTGTGGATAGCTGATGATTACATCATGCCAGGCATACCGCCCATTCCACCCATGCCGCCCATTGCAGCAGCCGGATCAGCTTTGTCTTCTTTAATCTCACCAACCATTGCTTCTGTTGTGATCATAAGACCAGCAACAGATGCAGCGTGTTGCAATGCTGAGCGCGTTACTTTCGTTGGATCTAAGATACCCATCTCGATCATATCACCATAAGTATCATTTGCAGCGTTATAGCCATAGCTGCCATCTTTAGCGCGAACGTTATTAACAACAACAGAAGCTTCTCCACCCGCATTTTTAACGATCTGACGTAAAGGCGCTTCCATCGCACGACGCATTAATGCGATACCGTGGTCTTGGTCTTCATTGTCACCTTTTAGAGCCTCAAGAGCAGCTTGTGCACGAAGTAGTGCAACACCACCACCAGCAACAACGCCTTCTTCAACCGCAGCGCGCGTTGCATGAAGCGCATCATCAACACGGTCTTTTTTCTCTTTCATCTCAACTTCAGTCACAGCGCCAACACGGATTACAGCGACACCGCCTGCTAACTTAGCTAAACGCTCTTGAAGCTTCTCGCGATCATAGTCAGAGGTTGACTCCTCAATTTGCTTTTTGATTTGCGCAACACGTGCTTCGATATTCGCTTTTTGACCAGCGCCATCAATAACTGTTGTATCATCTTTAGTGATTTGCACACGTGCAGCCGTACCTAAATGCTCAATCGTTGCTTTCTCTAATGTTAAACCAACTTCTTCAGCAATAACTGTAGCACCTGTTAAGATAGCGATATCTTCTAGCATTGCTTTACGGCGATCACCAAAGCCAGGTGCTTTGACTGCAGCAACTTTCACAATACCACGAATATTATTAACAACTAATGTTGCTAATGCTTCACCTTCAACATCTTCAGCGATAATCAATAATGGCTTACCAGACTTAGCAACACCTTCTAATGTTGGCAATAAATCACGGATATTAGAGACTTTCTTATCAACGATCAAAATATACGGATTATCAAGCTCAGCCGTCATATTCTCTTGATTAGTTGCAAAATATGGAGATAAGTAACCACGATCAAATTGCATACCTTCAACCACGTCCAATTCATCTTCGAAGCCTTTGCCTTCTTCAACAGTGATAACACCTTCAGAACCTACTTTAGCCATTGCTTTAGCAATTAGCTCACCAACAGTTGCGTCAGAGTTTGCTGAGATTGTACCAACTTGCTCAACTGCCTTATTATCAGCACATGGCTTAGATAATGCTTTTAATGCATCAACCGCTTTAATTGTCGCTTTATCAATACCACGCTTAAGGTCCATCGGGTTCATGCCTGCAGCAACCGCTTTTAGACCATCTGTTAATAAAGCTTGTGCTAGAACAGTTGCCGTCGTTGTACCATCACCTGCGATATCAGCAGTTTTTGAGGCCACTTCTTTAACCATTTGCGCACCCATGTTGGCAAACTTATCTTGTAGTTCAATTTCTTTAGCAACAGATACACCATCTTTAGTGATTGCTGGGGCACCAAATGATTTCTCAAGTACCACATTGCGTCCTTTAGGACCTAAAGTTACTTTTACTGCATTAGCTAGTGTATTAACACCATCTAGCATACGAGTACGTGCGTCATCTGAAAACATTACTTCTTTAGCGGCCATGTTTCTTTCCTCTTAAATTTCTTTGTTTAGCTTTAATTGTTAAAATACGTTTACGTTTTGAACAAAAATAATGCCTACTAATAACCTTATAGCTTCTGGGTGTATACAATACGCCCCTACGAGGTAAATCAGCAAACATCCAATATTTTTATTTATTCAATCACACCCATAATATCTTCTTCACGCATCATCAATAGTTCTTCACCATCGACTTTAACTTCATTGCCTGCGTACTTACCGAATAATACTTTATCACCAATTTTAACATCAAGCGCACGCACGCCGCCATCTGTTAAAACCTTACCGTGACCTGCTGCAATAATCGTACCTTGCATTGGTTTTTCCTTAGCACTATCCGTTAAGATAATCCCGCCTGCTGATTTTTCTTCTTCCTCAGCGCGACGAACCAACACTCTATCATGTAAAGGGCGAATTGCCATATTTAGACTCCTTTTTTAACCTATTGTTAAACATTAGTTGTTTATTGCAGGCAGAAATATGGTGATAGCAATTTGCATTTCAAGAAAAATTTTTAAAGTTTTTTGATTTATTTTTTAAGGTCCCAGCAATTGATTATTTTGCAATCAAAATTTCACTTTTGACCTCACCCAGGGATGATTCATTGTTTGGATAAAATTCACCCTCATTCAACATTATTGTATGTATCACCAACCAATTGGCAGTCTGTTTTTTAATTCATCTTTTAATCGATCTTTCACTGCATTAGTGCCTGATTCGATTAAGATGTTTTGTAATTGAGCACTATCCATCTCAATCACTGGATGAGCTAAACTACCTTTCACATTAAATTTCAGTGGCAGCTTCGCTAATGATTGATTGACACCACCGGCATTAAGCTTCGCATCATAAAATGTAATATTTGCAGGCGCATTCAGTTGAATATCACCAGATTGCCAGCCCCAAGATCCATGCATACTAATATCATATGTCTTAGCCGTGAGATTAAAGCTATTCCCAAACTTAATATCACTTAACAGTTTATCCGCCGGCATACTTTTAAGCATTAAACCAAAGCTTGGCGCAATTCGACTATTATTCGCACTAACAAAATCAATATTCAGGGTCTTATCGGCACTAACAATATTAATTTTTGTCGGCGCGATGGTCAGCCACGGTTGCGTTGAAAGATTACTTGCTTTGACATTTAATTGTAACTCATCACTATAATGAATATTGTTGACCATGAGTTTAGCAATCACAAGGGTTGGTGATTGCTCAATTAGGTGCAATGCCTGCCTTTGTGCATATTGATAGACGGGTATAATATCATTATTTTCTTTGCTGATGACTTTATCTTCCTGAGCAACCGGCTCAGGTGCTAGCCATTTAATCACGCGCACAAGCTTAGCAAGATAGCCATAATATTCGTTGGCATTTTTAATGTAATGACGTACATCAAATTGTTGTGTTTTATCCTTTTTGCTCACATCTTTGACTGAGTCTGTTATTTTTGATTTATCATCAACTGGCGTTGCAGTATCACTTTCTGTACTTGTATTAGCATATAATGAGGCTTTGCTTTGACGTTTACTATTTGTTAGTACACGATCAACAACCACATCACTTAGCTCAAGTCGTTTTGCCAACAGTGCGCTTACATTGACTTCAGCTTTTAACTCTTTTGCAAAGAAACTATTTTGATATAAATCATCAGGGTTCGCAAAAGCCAGATCCTTGATAACTATTTTCCCATCTAAAGCATCGATATCAAGTTGGCCTATATCTACTGTCGCGCCATTAACTTTAGTTAGCTGAGTAACTAAAATATTTTTGACAACTTGCGACTGCAAGAAGCTACTCATAACAAATAACAAAACAATGATCACAACCGTTACGATCACACCCCACCAACGAAACGGATGCTTCAGTTTTTTATCACGCAACTGAACCCAATCAATTTTATGTGCTGATTTACCAAAGACAGCCCATGATATGACTTTGATAGATCGCTTATTAATGATTCTATTGTAAGCTTCTTTTCCAGTCTGTAGGGTCGCCATCTTAACTTTGATAGTTTTGGCAGATCGCGCAAGCAAAATGCCCACAATCACACCAAGAATGATTGCCAAGATGAAGCTGCCGCTCACCAGATAATAATCAAATCCCGCATAGGCTAATACTGGTGCGTTAATCATCCATTTAAATAAAGGTTGCAAGAAACCATCTAATAACCAAGTCCCTAGATGATAAGATAACGCCTCTAAAACAAAAGATAAAATTTCAGCAACCGCAAAAATAATGGCTGCCACGACTAAGTTGACATTTAATAACAACAAAAGCAAAACGGCAACAAGATAGATAAATGGCGAATATTGAAATCCCGGCATAAACCCTAATAAGAAACCAAATAACGCCGCTAAAAATAACTGCATTGGATTGGATTGCCCCGTAATAATCGCTATAAGTTTTTTGATAAATTTCATCGTGATATCCTTTCTAAATCGACTCGCAAACAAACTGTAGTCTAAAAAGCATATTCACTCAAGCTTGATACGCTTCAGGAAAATATAAATAAAAACGATTTTACAGTATTCTTGATTTTACATTTCTTGTGCTTTTATATGTGCTCGTTGGCTGAGCATTAGTCGAAGCCACTTTTTACTCTACCCCTTCGACTTAGCTCAGGGGACAGTCAACGTTTTTGTTACTTTATCGTTAACACATGTTTTCATAGCTCCTCTAGCAATCTCTCGTTATAATGCAGCCAACTCAATTTTGCTTAAAGAAGGCCTTCGCTATTTTATGGATTTGATACACTACCTTATTGACTTTGTGCTCAACCTAAATGTTCACATGAACACACTGGTTAACACCTTTGGTCTTTGGACTTATGCGCTGTTGTTTTTAATTATTTTTTGTGAAACCGGCTTGGTGATTATGCCTTTTCTACCCGGTGACTCTTTATTATTTGCCGTTGGCATTATTACTGCAACCACCAATCTAAATGTTCATTTGATGGTATTTGTACTAGCATTCGCTGCTATTTTGGGTGATAACGTTAACTATTGGGTGGGTCATTTGTTTGGTGAGAAATTATTTAAACCAGATGCTAAAATTCTTAAAACATCTCATCTTGAAAAAACCCATCAGTTTTTTGAAAAGTATGGTGCCAAAGCCATTATTATCGCGCGTTTTGTGCCAATCATTCGCACATTCACCCCATTTGCCGCTGGCATGGGAGAGATGCCCTATCGCCGCTTTATCACTTTAAGTGTTATTGCAGCATTTATTTGGGTCGGATCAATCACATATCTTGGCTATTTCTTTAGTAATATTCCATTTATGCAGGAAAACTTCAGCTATCTTGTTATTGCCATTATTCTTGTCTCAATCATGCCTGCAATTATTGAAATAATTAAAAAGCGTCGCTCACTTAAAAAACAAAAGAGCTGTTAATTCCGTCCATCTCAGGCGTGATACATTTCGTATGATTCAGTATGTTTATTAATTAACAGATTGTTGATAATCTACCCCCATCTTAGCAAGTTCATAAAGAAAGCTAATACATCATTGTAATACTCTGGGGGGAGGATAGGGTGTTTAGCAAAGTTAAGACAGGAATAAGATCTTAATTTTGTTAAACTTGCCCTTGAAAATTCATACCGTTTTGATATTTATATGCCTTATTATAGCGACTTAATCTGGCACCTCACAGCTATTTCAATTGCTCAACACCCACACTTATAGCCCATATTTCGCACCAAGGTAATCGATTTTGCATTATCTTATATATGGTCACATTTTAAGCACATAAAAGGTGAGGCAGCTAGCTAATGCCTTTGTCAAAACACCAAAAAAAAGTGGAAATACAAATTTTAGGCGGATTTATCCTAGTTGAAGTTAAATCTTGTTGTTATTTTGATCATCTTTATTGTCTAAACCGTATATATATCTTGCCCTAAAACCAAACAGGTTAATGATTTTTATACGGATAGGATTCAAGTTTAAAACAGTCTCTTGCTTTTCATCTCCAGAAGTAATAATCAAAAGTTGTATACCCAAAAACAACCTGAAAACACGCAGCATGGTTGGATTGTCAGTTTCTTTACCATTTTGATTAGGAATAGTTTCTGAATGCTCTTTAAGCGTTTGCCTAAGCTTATGCTGTGCAATGCAGTACACCATCAAACAAAGGGTCATAACCATCATTAAAGCCGAGATTCTGTGAGGCGTATGAAGATGAATAGCTGAAACCTGAAAGTCTTTGTTTTTCATAAAAGCAAAACCGCTTTCGGTTCCAGATTGTTTTTTATAATTCACTAACATCTCATTAGGCGCAATACGTTGTGATTCAATATCGTTAGTGGCTAATACAAATCTGCCTTTGCGACGCATATGCTGGTCAATTGCCTGCTGATCTCTTTTTATCGTAAGATCAACGTAATATTTTAACGCATCTGGCTTCTGATCTTTTTTAGGTCTTCCTTTGCCAGTGTAATATTTACGTTCCTTTATTTCAAAGTTTGCAACATGATATTTTAGCTTTTTTGTAAAACCGTTAATTGCACTTTGAGCATCTTCTTTGCACGCATAATTCTGACAAGAAAAATGCCATGCTTCTTTACCAAAGCTTTGATCCAGTTTGGATAGTTTTTTTTCAAATGTTTTTATTTCTCTATCATAAGCTTGTTGTGAAAACACTACTGACCAATATTGCTTTACACCTTCATGCGTCACGCCAATACAGCAGATTTTATATCCATTACCATGCTCAACCCAAGAAAAATCATCATCAGATAAACCCACAAGATCACCGCAGAGCTTTATGCGTTCAGGAACACGTGAAAGCCATATAATATTATCGTTGTTCTTTACACAGTTGCTATATGCCGCACTATCAGCGACATATAAAAATTTAGCATCATCATGGATTGATTTTATAAATTCGTTGACCCGCTGAAATGACTCAGGCATAACCTTTTGATCTGATGCATTACCAGAGTGAGATTCCATCCATAGTGGAAAGCAAGCAGCACCAGTAGTTGCCATATTTAAAACAACTTGCTTTAAATCAGGTCGGTGTGCTTTTGAGTAACCGTAATTTACTTCTGGTGTTGGAAGACTTCCATTATTAAGCAAGAGACCACGGTTCTGATAATCATCTCCAAAAACACTGAATGATGTGGTATCCATATGCAGATTATTACCAAGCAAATCATTTTCCAATGCTATAGGGTAGGCAATTGATGCGAAAAGTTTCTCTACTCCGTATTTAGCAATTTCATCTAGCCCCCTTGCTAAGGCATCGTCTGTGAAATGCACAGGCAAAACACCGTCACCTATCAATCTCTCAAGTGGCTTGTCAGCAAGAAATTCAGCATACATATATAACCTTGTATCAACAAAACCAAGACCATTTATTATCATACCAGCAACACGCTGACCTATTGTCAAATTAGCGCCTTTATCTTTACTTACAGGTATTAGGTTGTCTATTTTTTCAATCAAACCAATATCTTGTATGGTTGCAGCAACTAAACCAAGATGATCTATTGTCTCACTGTGCACCAACTCGCTTTCTAAAAGCATGAATCTTCATTATATTTTTATTGTACAGTAGATGATAAATCAAATTTTATAATTTTGGTGCGAAATATGGG
>NZ_JBXTEF010000065.1:0-10638 GCF_057495195.1 Cysteiniphilum sp.
ATTAACACAATAAATTATGGATTGGCAACTCGTAAACTTTATTTTTGATTATTATTCAACCCTTGATTCGCATTAATTATATTAGATAGACCATTACCAAATAAAAAGGCTGAAACCGTCGTCTGTGCTGAGACGCCTAGCTGATGTCCTACAGGCACTAAAATAGGCAGAGTAACTGCAGCTTGCCCTGATGTTGATGGAATTAAGATATCTAAGAGCATTTGGATAAACATCATGATATTTGCAGAGATCACCCCACTACCAAAACCAAGTAAATGACTTAAGCCATAGATTATTGAGTCAAGAATCATTGCTTTTTTTAGCAGAATATCAACTGCTCCTGCCATTCCAATCAAAACAGCAGCTAAAACCATTTTGCGCATTCCTAGTACAAAGGCTTCTGCTGCAACACTTGGTTTTAACCGCGCGACTACTGCAATTAAAATCGATAAAATAATATAAAAAGAGCTTAATTCACTGGTGTTCCATGCCCAACGATGCTGCGCATAGATTAAAAATGCAATTGCCACAATGATTAAAACAAGCAGAGACACGCTTGTCATATCTAACTTCTTAGACTCATTATAATCCATTGTAACTGGCGTGATACTTTGTTTTTTTACATAATGTAAAAGATA
Organism: Cysteiniphilum sp.; assembly: GCF_057495195.1. Taxonomy (NCBI): domain Bacteria; kingdom Pseudomonadati; phylum Pseudomonadota; class Gammaproteobacteria; order Thiotrichales; family Fastidiosibacteraceae; genus Cysteiniphilum; species Cysteiniphilum sp. The sequence goes on from NZ_JBXTEF010000065.1 coordinate 639, forward strand.
GCCACAACCTGCAAACAACAAAACCAAATAAACACATAAGCGAAATGGAATACCACTTAAAACAGGAATACCAGCAATCGGTTGCGCAACAGATAATGCAAAGGGGTTAGTAACTGATGCAATATAACCAAGTTTAGCTGAGATAGCAACCACCGCAAGTCCAACTAAATTAGATAACCCAAAGCGCGCCATTAACGCTACAATCACAGGAATAATAATTAGGTATTCAGAGATTAAACCAACAAAGGTACTTCCTAAACTCAAAATGACCATCAATGACAAAATCAGTAGATACAAATTAGCTTTGGTTAGTACCAATAAGCGATCAATACCTTTTTCTATAAGCCCTGTTTCTTGCAATACACTAAACATTCCACCAATGATAAGTACCATCACTATGAGGCTTGAATAAGCTTGAAAACCTTGTGGAATGGCTAGAAAAACATCTAGTATGCCAAGCCCTGAAGCATTTTGCTTTGTATGAGTTGAAAAAAGATTCATCCAACTAAAATGCGAATTTGCAACTGAAGCATAGCTGTTTGGAGTAATATTTTTGCCACTATATGCAAATGTTCCTGAGGGAATCAAATAGCTTAGGATTAAACATAAAAATAGCACAATAAGCATTAGCAAAACTGGATGCAGAAGCTTCTTGCTCCCATCATTTTTCTTAATAGACATCACCCCTCCTACTCAATCATTAAATCTTACGCTTAACATAATCTGCTAGCTTTTGGCTTAATACGCCTAGATTATATTGCAAGGTAGAAAATCCTTTACTTCTGCTATAGTTAACTTCATCAAGATATAACGCGCGATTAATCTCAATTTGCACACTATGCATATGTTTACTCGGTTGACCACAACTTCGTACAATATCACCACCTTTATAAGGATCATTGTAGCTGACATTATAACCTTGTGATTCAAGCGTTTGAATGCATAGTGTTACAAATTCTTTCTCACTGCTAAGACCCTCTGCATCGCTAATGACAAAATCAGCTCGTGGCTTTCCAGCATCAATATTCATTTTATTGCCCTTGGATTTCATCGAATGACAATCAACATGATAAACACAACCAAACTCACCCTTCTTACCTTTAAGCAATGCATCTAACATTTGACGATAAGGCACATAATATTGATCAATTCGCTTATACACTTCCGATACTTGGAGCTTTCCACTATACACTGGCTGATTTGGCAAGGCATAACGCCTAATCAACCCCATACCTCTTTTGGAGTAATCTGTTGGTTTAATATCTCTCGTCCATTGCCCTTCAATCAAACCTAAATCGACATCGGTCACCGCTCTGTTAGGATCGATAAAAGCGCGCGGAAAAGAAGCGGCTAAAATGGTTGCACCATATTTCAAAGCATCCCGCCATAACTCATCAACATACCAATCACAACCACTTTTTAATGCATCAAGACTAGCACAGCTTTTAAACTCGATAGGAAAAATAAACCCACTATGTGGTGAGTCAAATACTAAAGGTATTTCTTTTCCAAATGGCATATTGATAGTATACGGCACGCCCGCCTCCTGTATTTTTTCTACATAATTTGACACATATTGTATTTCTAATCGTTTGGAATGAAAAGAAAGCACAACCATATTATTACCGTGATTTTGGTTAGTACAATTTCTCCATTTTTTCACAAACATTATCTTTTAACTGAAAATGCGCAAACTCAATACCGTTTAATAAGCTTTGTAAATGCTCGAGCTTAATTGCTGTCATAATAATTTGTGCATTAATATGCATCAACTTATTTAGCACTTTTTGTAAATGCACTTGATCCAGTTCTGAGTGGAGATCATCTACAAGATAAATACAACCGGTTTGATGTTCTTTTGAAAAAATCTCACCTTGCGCTAACTTCAACGCTGATATTAAAATCTTCTGCTGTCCACGCGAGAGAATATCTTGCGCTGGATGCCCTTTAATCTTAAAGCGCAAATCCGCGCGATGTACACCATGACTTGTGACCCCTGTTTTTGAATCACTGACATAACTTGATGTCAATACTTCTCTTAAGCTTTTATCTTGGGACCAACCACGATAATAACTCATATCAATAGCAAGATCACTGTTAAACTCTTTAAGAATTGTCATCACTTTAGGCATTAAAATCTCAAAGTACTCAAGTCGAGCTTGATCTAAACTTTCTGATTTAGCAACAAGCTCTTGATCTAGAATCTCGATATAGCTTAATGGATAACCTTGCTTTAGTGCCGCATTACGTTGCTTAATCAAACGCTTTGATTGCTGCCATAACGTTAAGAATTCAGGTTTGTGATAAAAAGCACCCCAATCTAGTAATTTTGAGCGTTGTTGTGCGCCACTATTGATTAAGCTAAAGCTCTCAGGGTTAAATAATTGCACAGGAAGTGCGCGCGTTAACTGTGCTTGTGATTGCGCATCCTCACCATTTAATTTCACGATACTTTTACTGTGTTTATCGCGCATACTCGCAAGCGTCTTTTCTTCTGAATCACTTAATTCATAACCACTATAAAATTTAGCAAACAGTTGGAAATTATCCTTGTCATGTTCAATGATTCGCGCAAGCTGCGAGCTTCTAAAAGAGCGTCCCATTGATAAAAAATAAATCGCCTCCAAAATAGAGGTTTTGCCACTACCATTTTGCCCACAAATCATATTTACACGTGGATGCAGTGCTAATGAGGCATTGGCTAAATTACGAAACTGAAAGATATTAAGTGCACTTATATACATAAACGAAAAAGGCTTAAACCGGTTTAAAAATGCTCTGAGCAGATGACGATGTTAAACGATTATGTAGCTCAATTGCATAGCGATCGGTCATGCTTGCAATAAAATCACTAATCACCCGCGCGCGATTAATCTGATCATCCGAATCAAAGGCATAAAAAATCTCACCGACATCTTCAGGCAAAAGGGATGTCTCTCTCTGTGAATTAATTAAGATATCAAATAATGAAGAGATAATTTCACGCCCTTGATAACGCACAACATTCATCTTAGGTGAACTAATCACCGTAAAATAGACAAAAAGCTTTAATACCTCCACTTGCTTATAAACATCTGCTTCCAGAGAAACCGAAGATAATACCGGACAAACTTTATCATAATTAAGTGATACATGTGAAATACAGTAATGCACAAGATTAGAGGTAAATTTCGTACGTAAATAACTTGAATTAGCTAGCTTTGTTGCCTGCTGATAAACATCATCAAACTTAGCATCAAAATCAATAATCCCTTCAAATATTGATTTTAAAATTGCTTTAATATCGGCAATTGACAAATGAAGTCCATCCAGTTCAGCTTGCTGCTGTACTTGTATAAGCACTTTTTCTTCGGCATTAACCATTGATAATGGATCTAAAAAACCACCTTTGAACGCATCCTCAATATCATAAGTCGAATAAGCAATATCATCCGCCAGATCCATAATTGAGCACTCTATCGTCTTAAACTTGCGGTTATGTAAAACATCATCAGGGTAGCCAAAAAGCACATGCTGTTTAACCTTCTCAACCATTGCTTTTTCACTAGCGTAATACCCTTTTATCGGTCGATCACTTGAGCTGATAATATAATTTGGGATCTCCTTATCATACTTAAGGGTTGCTGCTAATGTGCGATGCGTTAAATTCAAGCCAAAACGATTATCTTTACCAGAATGAATGGGGCCATCACCTTTAAACACTTTTTTCTCTGTTTTTGCTAATAATCTTAGCGTTTGCGCATTGCCTTCAAAACCACCAAACTCACGCATTTTAGCATGTAATGCTTTCTCACCATTATGCCCAAAAGGTGGATGCCCAATATCATGACATAACGCTGCTGTTTCAACTAAGTCGGTATCTAAATCCAAATCAAAACGTGAGTTTAGTCCTGTTGCAATCGATTTGGCAACTTGCGCCACTTCAAGCGAATGCGTTAAACGATTTCTAAAAAATTCACTCTCAGAACAAGGGAAAATCTGTGTTTTCCCTTGTAAGCGTCTAAAAGATGCTGAATGAATGACACGTGCATAATCACGACGAAAGGCAGAAAAATGGGCTTTTGGATGTGACTCATACACACCACGATAATAATCTTTTTCCTGATAAAGTGATCTTTTTATCTTGTTTGACATAACTGTCAATATTTCCTGTTGTTAACTTAATTTCTAAAACAGTGGCAGTTTAACTGATTACTTGTGCTTTTCACAGCGCTTCGTGCACTGTCAAACGTAGTATTCACGTTTTTTTGTTTGTTATTACTTTACAAAAGTAATAAACCTAAGTAATAATGTGCACGTTGCTGTATGAGTGATTGTTAATTCGATGCAGTTGATTAGTTTTTAGATAAAAACCCAAAGGAAAGTAATCAATAAATAAAGGAGCATAATTTATGAAGAAAGTTTTAGTTGTAGCATTCACAGTAGGTGCATTGTTATCCACTTCAGCTTTTGCTGCTGAGGCAGGTAAATCTGAAGTTGTTGTTGAAGCAAAAAGCATTCTTGGTGATCTAAGCATGAACCAAAAGATTGTCATTTCAGCTGCTGACGTTGCTGCAGGTAAAGACAAAACTTTTGATTTGGCTGAATTTTGCACATACACCAATGATAAAAATGGCAAAGTAACGGTTGATGTATCAAATAATGAGAAGAAATTTGCGGTTGTCGGTACTAAAGGTGAAGGTGAGCTACCTTATACCCTTGTGATCAATAAAACACCTGTCAAATATGGTAAGAATGAAGTCGTTGTTGATGCTAATGATTTGCCATCAGGTTGCAAAACCAAAGAATCCGTTTCTATGACATTTAAAGGTGCTGATATTCGCAATGCAAAAGCTGGGACATATAACGCCTCTTTGAATTTAAGTGTTGCGTAACAACACATATTCAATTAAATTTTTCAGTACATAAATAAAAGCGTAAGGGATATCTTTTTGAATATCCCTTTTGTTGTTTATAAGCTTATTAAACCAGTCAAAAGGAATAAAGCCATGAAATTAACGCGCATAGTTGCAGGTCTTTTATTATTGATAACAACCATATCTTCAGTCTTTGCCGGTGCTGTGCTTGATGTTGTTAAACCTGACATTGTCATCAACCAAAAAGTAAAACGTGATTATATTCCACTAACCAATATTGGCAATGAAAGCGGTACTTTTATTGTACAAGTCAAAAACGTCACTGACCCTAAACATATCATCACTTACAGCAACAGTGAGCTAAAAAAACTTCCTGTTATTATTAGTCCTATATTAATCCGTAATTTAGGCGCTGGTAATAATAAGCGTATTTCCGTGCGTGCAAAGGGTAAGATCACTGAACCAATGAAACTACAATTAGTAATTAGTCAATATAAAAAGTCAGCTGATGATAAGGCTGAAATTGCCGAAGATGCAGCAGGTATTGATGTTCAAGGCTCCATCCATTATATTGCCAACATTACAATTAGCTAATAATCAAACAAGTACGGGAGGTTAGATGACAACTATAAGCAGATACCTTGCTTTTGTTTTGCTTATCTTCGTGTTTATCCCCGTAACACTAACTGCCTATCAGTTTAAAAACAACTCTAAACACTATGAGCGTCCAGCTAAAAAAGAGCGAAAAAAACCTCGTTTTGTCGTTGGCAATCTCGCACTTAATGAAAAGATTGTTATCAGTGCAGATATGATCACTAAGGGTCGGGATCAAATTATTCCTTTAGGCACTTTCTGTGCTTATCACAAGGGCAATAATCGATTTCCTTTACGCATTACCACAAATGAAGGTGGATTCATTGCTAAGGGATTAAATAACTAAGGCAATCTCCCCTATCAAATTTTAATTAATAAAGTAGTGATGCCTTATAATCAAATTCAAAGTATTCAAACAAATAATCATAAATTTAATGAATGTCAACTGTATGAAAGCATTGCCATTAAGTTCTCTAAATATACGATTCAAAATGCAAAGGCTGGCCGTTATCAGCTATCATTGATTCTGCAAAGCAGATAAATTATGGCTACTTGTCAGACCTATTTCAGCAAGAAGAAAATAAAGCACCTTTCCATATGTCTGGCTTTGTTATTAAGTCACTGTCTAGTTATAGGCATGATACCCAAAACAGCTGCTGCATCCGATTTACCGCCTGGCTTTGAAGATTTTATTGAAGATGATGAAACCAGTCTTGTGACCATTGTCTTTGGTAAAGAAAAATTAGTAGAAACCACTGCAACGTTTAATGATGATGAAATTACTTTTGATGAGCCTGATCTTATTTTACAAAAACTTAAACCGTATATCGCAAAAACTGCCCAACATTTGCTACTAGAGGAAATATCATCACCACAAAAAACCAATGCCAAACGTAATTGTAGCAATGGTCCCAATTGCGGCTTTATTCGCCCACAAACATTAGGCGTTATTTTTGATCGCAATAATTATCGCGCGCAACTTTTTATTAATCCTAAATACCTTCTAGCACAAGATGCTGTTCCTGCCAAATTTCTACAAGACTCAACGGCAGGATTTGGCACGCTAAATCTATTTCAACTTGGTGTTTCAGGTAATAATGATCAAAATCACTCGATAGCATTAAATCACAACGGTTACTTAGGTTATGGTAACTGGCATTTAGACTACAAGGATAACTTCACCTATTCTGTCACCCCAGGACAGCCACCAATTAAGCAATTTCAATTTCGTGATTTTGATCTAAATTGGCGCCATAAGCAATACCACCTATCGCTCGGCTTACAAGATACAGTAGGCACAATGATCATCCCAAGCTTGCAAATTGCGGGTGCCAGCTTGCAAACTAATCTTGAGCTTCTGACTAACTTAAATGAGCAAATTGCCACACCGGTTGAAGTTAATATTATTGTGCCTAGTTATGTTGATGTTTATCGTGGTAATACCTTAATCGATACCCAATACTTTCCACCGGGAAATCACTTTCTTGATACACGCAGTTTTCCATCAGGCGCTTATATGCTGCGTCTTGAGACACGCACATTGACCAATCAAACCTCTAATAAACAAGTTTATTTTATTAAGACCAATGCCCTGCCACTTTTGACTTTACCTAATTACTATATTAGCTATGGGCGTTTGGCTGAGCTTGTTTCTGGGACTATTTTCCCTACATTAACCGATCTTAATGTATTGACTTTTGAAGCCAAACAGCGCTTAAGCAAGTCTTTTGGTATTGGTGAACACGTAACAGTATTTAACCAGCAAGAAGCCATTGGCGAATTTATGCTAATGATGGAGCTATCACATTTAAGCTTTTATAACTCATTTGCTGTGAGTAATTTTGGTGATTTGGGTCTTGCTTTCTCTGTTGCGGGTAACGTATCAGGTGTGACATTGAATACTTTCTTTCGGCAAATCTGGGTTAAAGAAAATAAAAGCAGCTACATTAATCAGTATTTTGAAGACACTCAAACAAGTAACACAAACATTGGCACATCGTTATCTTTTAATTGGCATGATATTAATTTCACAACTTCACTAAGCTATGCTTATGTCGATAATAATTTCCAACATGATATTGGTTTTGGCGTCTCTAAAACGCTGAGCTTTGGAGATAACAATCACTTAACGCTTTCATTATCTTTAGATCACTCAGCAAGCAACAAAAGCGCCTTCTTACAATTAACATGGAGCTTTGGTGCTCAAAGTGGTTGGTATATGGTAGCAGGTCTTGAAGGCCAAGTAAGTCAACAAAGTGAAAAAGAAGTACAAAGAGAAGAAAATATTAAACTCAATATTGGCAAGGAGTTTGCAGGCAGTAATTATCACAATGATTTAGGCATTAGCAGCGAGATGAATCGTAATACCCAATACTATTCACAATATGCAAGTACTAGCAATCGTTATTTTAATTCATTACAACAGCTTAATTTGGCACAATCAAAGCATGATAAATCTGTCATTAGCTACAACATTCAAACATCAAGCTCACTTGCTTACACACCAATGACCAACTGGGGTATTAGTGGCTCAGATAATCGCAGTGGTGTGCTTATTTATGTTAATGCAGATATCCCTAGCAAATATACCATCTATGTTGATGGCAAAGAAAATGCCGTCATCGATAATAATGAAAGTTACTTTGTACCGATGTCGGTATATAAAGAGCATAACGTACAAGTTCAAGCACATGAACTGACCCTAAGTGTTCCTCATAATGATCGTGATGTGACACTTTATCCAGGTAATGTTGAGACCATTACACTTAACGCCAAACCTGCTGTTTTAATTATGGGAAACTTTGTTAATACACAAGGAGAAATACTGAGTTTTGCTAAAATAACGGGCGGATTAGAACCCAGTGAAACCGATGGCGATGGTTTTGCGCAAATTGATGTCATACTCGGGGAGAAACTTACCCTTGAAACCAAAGATGGACAAACATGTACAGTCAACTCTAATGATTTAGAGGCAGAAGATGGCATTGCCTTTCAAGATGAAATCATCTGTGAATAGTTTTTTTATTGTTTTTTAGGCTAAGGAGACTGTTCACTCAACTGTGTCACCCTAAAGCTCAAGTTTTAACCGTTCAGGAAAAAAGATGTTGAGCTGTGAAACGGTTGTTGCCCAGTTTGCCACTGGCATCGTCCATTTCTTTTTAATGTGCTGGTAAGCACAGTAAATGAGTTTAACTAAAGCTGTTTCTGAAGTAAAGGCTCCCTTTGATTTTGTGTATTTTCTCACTTGTCGATGAAAGCCCTCTACTGCATTTGTGGTATAAATAATACGTCGAATATCAGGGTGATATTTAAAGTATGCCGACAAACTTTCCCATTTATCTTGCCAAGATTTTAGTACCAACGGATATTTCTTTCCCCAAGTATCATCTAGCTCAAGCAAAGCATGCTCAGCAAGCTCTAGCGTATCAGCCTTATAAACACGCTTTAAATCGGAAATAAATGCTTTTTGATCTTTACTAGCAACATATTTCAAGGAATGACGTATTTGGTGTATGACACACAACTGTATCTCCGTTTGTGGAAAAGTGGCAGCTATTGCTTCAGGAAAGCCCTTAAGTCCATCAACACAAGCGATAAGAATGTCATCAACACCGCGCGATTTTAATTGATTTAATACGCCTAGCCAAAAATGCGCACCTTCACTCTCAGCAATATAAAAGCCTAAAATATCTTTCTGACCATGCTGATCAATGCCCAAAACATTATAAACCGCTTTAGTCACTACACGCCCATTTTCCCGAGCCTTAAAAAACATGGCATCTAAATAAACAATGCTATAAATCGACTCTAACGGACGATTACGCCATTCAGTGATCGTTGGTATTAATTTATCCGTTATCTTGCTAATGAGTCCTGTAGAAACATCCATACCATACATATCCTGTAAATGTGCACAGATATCCTGATAGCTCATGCCTAAACCATATAAAGCAAGTACCTTTTCATCTAAGCTTTCATTTAGAATTGTCTGGCGTTTTTTAACAAGTTGAGGGTCAAAGCTACCATCACGATCTCGCGGTGTTTCTAGCTCGAATTCGCCAGAGGAAGATTTCACGGTCTTTGTTGATTTACCATTGCGTCTATTGTTGTCACTCTGCTCAAGATGATCTTCAATTTCAGCCTCTAAGGAGGCTTCGATAATACGCTTAATCAAGGGAGTGATCACACCATCAGAACCTGTTAAAGATTGACCAGATTTTAGTGCTTTTATTGCTTGTTGCTCAAAGTCAGCGTAGTTAAATTGTTCGGAAGTATGTTTATTTAGCGTCATTTTTTTATCCATTATTTTGAGCGTAATGCGTCCAATCTTAGCGAATCAAAAAATAAAAGTCTTTAATTCTCTTCGCCAGAGAGGCAGGGCTGCAAACCAAGTTTGCAGCCTCTGCTAAGCGTGTCATAAACCTCACAACCATCAAGGACTACTCGCAACACGTTGCTGCGTTCCTCCTTGACAGTTGCTCTGTTTATTCTAGCAATAACACACTACATCAATATTAAATTTAAATTGACACAGTTTTATGAACACTCCC
>NZ_JBXTEF010000066.1:0-38220 GCF_057495195.1 Cysteiniphilum sp.
AGGTTGCCTCATGCTATTTATGATCAGATAAAGCCGAGAGTCGTTGATTCAATGCCAATTATTATGGCACAAAATAAGAGTAATCCCAATCCAAGACATTCTCTTCAAACAAACCACTATTATGTTCTTCAGTATTTTTTTTGCCTTTTCCATTGTCACTTAGCTCTTTTCCTATCTTAGCCAAACACTTACGCGCGTCATCATAAAACATAACACCTAAGTTAAAGCTCTCATGCTCATCCTTAGTAAGCGGAATTTTCTTTTTCCTTAGGCTATCGCCAGCGTCCTTTAGTTTACTTAAGCGCACTTGCAACCCTGACAATGTTTGTAGTAATGGCTGCTTTGTTATTTGTTCATTAGATAGAAACGAGCTTTCATCCAATGTACTGGAGCGCTTACGCCTTGCTAATGAAACTAGTCCACCTACATTACTCTTCAAACCATCATATTCATCACTTTGTGATAAATCATTATACTCTTTCATGGGCTCAACTTTCTCTTCAGCCTTTTTTTGCTGAACATCCTCCACTAGCCTTTCATATTTTTGCAAATTTTCAAGAACCAACTGAAAATATGCCTTCACTTCCACTTCATCCATTTCCATTACCTCTATATTTTTCGTTAATCAAGTGCTAATTCAGATTAGCTAAGTACCTAAACAATAGTTTTTTGGTAATAATGGATATTCGGGTCGAGCCCGAATATGACGATCTGTGGTCATTCTCGGACTTGATCCGAAAAATCTATAAAATACCTGATAATATTGCATACGTACTTACACCAGACTACAGCGCCAACCTAATAAAAGTAATCGGCAAACTACGTATCTTTGACTTTTTATGAGCTTTCCTTAAATAACACTAAACACCGCTGTTTGTCATGTGTCAGCGTAAGATCTACCCCAAGTTGGCGACCAAACGCAATAAAATCTTGATTAAATTGAATTTTTTTAGCTGAGATAAATATTAACTTAACTTCAGATAGCGCAACTTCAAGCTTTAATTTAGACTGTTCACGAACATATCGCTTAAACACATGCCCCTGACACCTTAAATAACAGATCGCAGCATTGACGTACCAGAACATTCGCATGCGACACATGGCCTCAATAAACAAACAAACATTAACACCACCAAGCACATCAGCAACAATGCCTCTACTTAATTGCTGCCAAGATGCTTTATCCAGCAGTTTATTTTGGTACGCTCTATTTAAACAATAATTGAGCGCACAAAATATGGTACTTATGCCCGCCTCACCGCGTCGTAAAGAGGGCATCATATCATCATAAAGCGCATTTAAGCATGATAGATAATAATGCGTTAATTCATACTCAATTGGCAAATCCCTCTTCACCTGCTCTTCTTGAATGCAATCCATCTGTAGAGATAACTGATCTTGATTATTTAATATTGGTACACGTGTATGCTTATAGATTTTTTTCTGTTCATTGATCTCAAGCTCATAAGTGCTGATATACTCACTTTGTGTCTGCTGGGTGATTTTATCACCTTGCATAACCTCTTCAACCAAGTCCAAAGGTAACAATTGACTTGCTTTTTTACCAACTAGCACAGCTCTGCCAACACCTAACACTTTGCCTGCATTTTCACTACTATATAAAATAGAACCTCTCAAGTCCCTGATTAACACGCAGAAACCCGTGGTTTTCAAACTTCCTGCATCTAACGTTTCTGTTACTTCTTGCAATTTTTGTTGTTGACTCATTACTAGCTCTTGCATCATCACTCCATTAATTAATTATTATTAATCATCACCCCAAAGACATCATAACAATTTTCTAGCTACCAAAAAATCGTAAAACTACTGAGCGCTATATCTATACACTTCAGTAGTTTTACGCTTTGTTTCGCATGGAGAACAAGCAATACCATACAATTTAAACTTCTACAACTTAAAACACCCTCACATTTTGCCCTTTCATAAGTTTAGAGCACCGTTATTCCCCTTAAACTCGTTCGACAAATGAGCGATACTTTTGGCCTCAAACAGTCTATCTTCTTGCTCTCCTGTATTATCCATATTAATCCCGAGATTACTGAGTATTTGTGCGTGTTTTTCTAATAGAGAATCAAAGCAAAGGGCATACAGCATCTTTTGAGATGACTCTAAAGACATAGCATTAAGTGGTTGCACTGCTTCTAGGAAAGAAAACATTCTATCCATTTCATCAAATAATTGTAACATCGTTATATCAACCACTGGCAAACCCAAACCTAAATGCTTTTGCTGATTCGTGACACATAAGCACAACCACTGAAACTGCTCTTTAATGGGCATCTTAGATATATCCGTAATATCAAGACTAGTGGACTGCTGAGATGTACTAAGTGACAACATCGTCAAAAAAAGCACTGGATGCTTTAAGTTCAATGCCTGAACTTCACTATAAAGCATATCGTTGTTTAATTGCGCTCTTGCTGTTGCCATTTCTTCTGGCGCCACATTTATCAACGCCTCAATACGCGCTAAGTTTATTGCTATAGTATGTTTCAAAGCATCTTCTGATGTATGCTGCACTAATTTATCATGCTCTGACATTGCCTCACCCTCTACATTTATAGCTCACTAACTCAATTTTTTTTCAAGCTGGGCAATCGTGTCGCAGCCTAAGTAACGAATCAGTAATTGCGCTTTTTCTAGATCTATATTCTTGGCTTTGAATATACTCACTTGTTCATCTTCTTGCTCAAAAACATAGGAAAGCAAGTCATCAATAAAGGGACGATTCTCCTGCTGAGTACTTTTAAGCAAATAGTACATCACAACAAGCGGCAAAGCATTGGCTAGCTCAATATAAACTTGCGCCTTATCCACTGTATAATCCGCTTGATAAACATCAGTCAGGATGTGTTGCAATTGTTGCGATTGATCACTATTAAGCTCACCATTATGCACTTGATCATACTGCTGCAAATGAATTAACAATGCCTTTAAAAATGGATCAGCATGCTCTTGCCAATAGACTTGAATCGTCTCATATAATGTCATATGACACCTTTATATCCTTGGCACTATTACAGTGTGATTCCAAGCAAATACTCGCATTTGTTTTTTGCACACTACCGCTCATCGGCTTAAGTTGACATTGAAGAGTATGCGGCATCACCCGTGAGCTCCTATTATCAGCCAAAGTAACCTTAAGCCTATCAAGCAGCAGTTGATTGCCACTTATTATTTCCAGATTATAAACGATACTCTTACTGTCACAATAGGCGAGTATCTTTGGCAAGTTATAGGCAATAGCATCAATATGCCTTTGATCTTTTATGGTCATACAATCATTGATCTGACGTGTTTGAGCAACATTAGACTTATCATTCAAGTTTACTTTCTCTACCTGCTGCTGCAATCGATACTCAATATAGCTTACGATTTCCGCATTATTCATATGGTAGTCACAGACAAGCATTGGATCTAGAATGCACTCATCATCTTTAGCAAATGCATTAAGCTCTGATGCTAATTGATCAATACTAAGCTGATAATTTTCCGTCTTTGTATCACACGCTAAGGCCTGCATAAATGCGTCAAACGACTCTTGTAACCGCTCTATACGTTGCTCCATCTTTCTTAAGGTTTCGTCTTGTACACGATTATTTTTTTCCTCGCACAAAGCCAAATGATCAAGCATTGCAATATATGCATCGTACAGGTATTGCTGCTGCTGTTTAATACTCTGGTAAAGCTCCTTTAGTTGTGATTGTAATACCGCAAATGCAGATACTATCTGCAATTGGAGCGCTAATCGGTACAATCTTTTTTTGCTGATTAATTGAGTCGCACCATTGCTTTTAAGTCCGCTCATTACTTTAACTCCTTTGTCAAACCATCCAAATTTTCAACATTTAAATAACGGACCAACAACTGCGCCTTTTCAATAAGCATCACCTTTGATTTAAAGCTTTGCGCTGCATCACTAGGCTGATCGAATACATATTTTAATAAGCTTTCGATAAACTGCGGATTTTCAAGCTTCGTGCTCTTAAACAAAAAATACATTGCCACAAAAGGTAGGCTATTGATCAGATCAATAAAAACCGCCGCTTTTTGTACGCTAAATTGCGCTTGATAGATATGTGCTAACAAGCATTGCAACTGCCTCTCTTGCTCGAAACTTAACCGCACAGCATGCGTGCCATCATATTGCTGCAAATGTATCAATACACTCTTTAGATAGCCATCGGCATTTTCTTGCCAATATTGTTCAATATCATCTCTCAGTCCCATATATTTCACCATGCTTTAACTTATAAAAGTTGCTTTAATTTCATATCTCCACTTTTAAATAGAGGCTTCGACTTGCGCTCAGCCAGCGCTTACGCAGTGGCGAAATGACCATAGCCATTAAATATGATTTTGTATACCATTACTTTTAATTGCTGCCATATTGGCAGCCTCCAGTTCAAAAACATAATCGTTATCATTTTGTTTAGTCAATTTCTTTTGATCGTCTTGAAATTTTTTTAAACGCATTTTTCATAACCTTACTTGTGCTATCCAATTCTAAACCTTTAACATCAAGCCCTTGATCCTGGCACGCCTCTATGAATTTCTTGAGATTATCCATATTCTCAAGTCGTATCGTGCCTTGCGGCTTATTCCCGCCGCAGATTTGTAATCCAGTGACAAAATTGTCAGCATCAAACTTACCATCGGCAAATCTAAACGAAAGCTCTCGTTTACTACAATCAGCAATTATTTTACATGCCTGCTTATCTTTACCTAAGGCAATGTTTGTATGATGTATTTTATTATTAGACTCTGTATAACCATCTGAAAATTCAAACTCAGTTTCAGGAATTCCATTTTTCTTAGCATGGATATTCAGATCTTGCAGCAATTGTTGTCGATTTGCATGATAGCCATCCTGCATATTAATAACAAAGCAATCTTTCTTATCCTTATTTTTATCAATCAGATATTCATTCTGCTCTAGAAATGTGACCCAGCCTTTCTGTCTTAGCTTATCGTATAACAAATTTTTTATTTTTTCTTCATCATAGTCAGTATGATTTTTCAAAGCATCGTCACAAGCTGCTTTTATTGCGTCTCGTATATCGCCATACACACCATCCTCACCAACTTGGGCCTTTAGTTCTTCAAGCGTTACTTCTGTTGCCTCACTATCATCTTTTTTCTTCTTTAAGCCTGATATGACAAGGTCTTTAAGTAAAGCATCATTATATTTATTAACGATCTCATCACTAGTTAAATTATTATTATTTTTGAGCTCATTTATATAACTCTCTAGCTGTTTGTTCTCAATCTCATGATTGATCACTGCCATCAATAGCGATTCTATTATCCTTGACTTACTCATAATAACCTCTTTTATGCGCTTAATTTGAGCTAGGTTGTGCTTTTATATCAGCGCTATTCTTCTTCTCGCTCTCACACAGTTTGTTAAACATTTCTAATTCCCTTTCTGAGCCTTTTATGCCTCTACCATATAATAACTCAGCTCCAGTCATCAGCAGTGCAACAGCGACCCCACCATTGCCAATTGTACCAGCCACCTCTTGCCATCGACCTAACCTACGGTCTTGCTCATGCGTCTGCGCTCTGATATTGTTCATCATCTCTTTATATACTGCAGGGCGTTCTGCTTCTGGCGTTTTATATAACCTCTCTAATTGATCTGCCAAGCCAATATTATTAAACGTTGTTTTGTTTAGCTTCTCTTTTAAATTTTCTTCAATAGGATTCCCATTCTTCAGCTGTACATGAGCCTTTTCAAGCATCGCCTCATAACTTTGATATTTCCAGAAGCTCCAGGGTGTTATCCCATTGCTTCTTTTCCAACTTGGCATACCTTTCCACTCCTCTTATAACGTAAAAACCAACTAGGCATAACTACCTCAACTATACCCTGCACTTACCATCAATTTAGCAACATCATTGATAAAATAAAGCGTAAAACCCCTTAATCTAGACAATGCACTCACCCTCAACTAACCAATTTGGGACAGCTTTTGCCAATACAATACGCCTGTATGTGCGTACCCGAGTGATCAAAACGCATTGCAATATTTTCATCATCACTGCCATCACAATCAATAGTTGCATCACGATTATCTTTTTGCCAACGATAGCTACAAACAATACTTGAGCGCTTTCCACCCGCAAATGGAAACATAAACTCGACCTTATCACCAACATATATATCACTTGCTGAAAAGTTATTACTCATCGGGAGCTCAATCCACTGCCTTGGCTTGAAATCCTGACACGCACTAGGAATATCGACAGGCGGACTACTACCCTTGTATTCGGGGTTAATCGTAATACGCGGATATGTACCAAGCTGGTCAGGAATCGTTACTCCTGCCTCGTTATTATTTAGATAAATTGTGCCATGCTGATCGCTTTGTTGTGGGGTGAGTTTTACTGTCACATAGAAAGCGTTACTGGAAACACGAGTGGTGAAATCAACATGATCTACAGTATTCCATTGAAAGCTAGGGTTTCCCATCAAACGCAACTGACCACTATACGTTTTACTTGAGTCCTCAACACCTTGATATGAATAACTTATACTACCTGCTAAATTATTAATATTATCAACATCACCTACCTCCTTTAATCCTTGAGAAATAGCATTATATGATGCATTCAATGTATCATATCCATGAATATAATTCAGATTGCTCATATAGGGGACTCTCAAGTCTTTGATATCCCTACCCGTACAGTTAGTCACCTGAACAATAACTGTGTTACTATCCCCAGCAGATGCGCTTGATGAAGGGGTATAGTCATGCTCTTCATTGATAGCAGCATAAGTATTTGTGCTCAAGATACTGGTTAGCCCGATAAATATTAGCTTATTAATTAAATGCACTATGAATATCCCTCACCAAATTAACCTGTAAGCTCGAGTGTGTAATCATGTTTTTTTCCCGGCGCATAATGACATGCATTATCAAATTGCTTTTCGCACTGACTTATTACCTTCACTCCACGCACTGTTTGTACATATGAATGATTGATTGAGTTTACAATATAAAATATATGCTTATCATCGCTCGATGCTACCACTAAAATGGTTGCATGTTGAAAAATTCCGTGGTTCTCATATACCGTAAAGCTTGTTAGACCATGAGCTACGGCAGGAAATGACTTACCTCCTTGCCAATAAGCATCCGTATTAAGCCCTTTCCATTCATCATAGCTTTTCCCCATAAATCCACAGCATTTATAATGATTGTACTCACATAACTCAACGCCGTCTTCAGGAACAACGTCCCATTTACACGCCGCAGCTTCAATCTGAAATGTTACTGGATGCGCAGTTGGATTGTATACTCTTACCTTAAACTCCATGGCACAAACAGTGTTTAATGATAGCAATAATAACATCATCACGATGAATAACACCTTCTTTTTTATCATACGTTTTTCCTCACTTAAACCATTACTTTTGCAGCTGTTTTTGCCACATCTGCAACGCCAGATGAAATTGATTTAGCTAATGCTTGATCTTTTTCATATTCTGCTTTCTTTTCCGCACCATATGTCTGCTGAAGTTGCGCCTGATTCTGTTTTTGTGTTTCGATGCCTTGGTTGACTGTTTGTGAACCAGCTTGACCTAACTGCTGGGTTTGTTGTGTTGTGGCACCTTTGATTTCTTGGAACACCTGCTCCCCTGCTCTGTCACCCGCCTGATGACCGATCCACTGCAGCACTTTATCCGGCACAAGATAAATCATTGAAAAGCATTTATGAAAGGCAATACCAATAAATGATGCATATAAGAAAGTTAACAGCAGCACAAATGCGCCTTTGGCATAGGATTTTTCATCGGGAATAAAGTTAACCAACTGACTCGCAATCGCATGAAACCCTTCAGCTGAGAAGTGAATCACCACATAAGTCAACGTAATGCCCGCAATCAACCCTATAATCATTAGCACCGGTCTAAACAACAAACCAACCATCATCTGAATGCCAGATTGCGCCTTACCAAACACCTTATGCCCCTCAGGATAGACAATCCCTAACGCCATAATGGGGGCTGCGACCATGGCTTCAATCACCAACAACAACCACACCATCTTGCCTGCCCAAAATAAAATAAATGGCGTCAATGGCACTAATAAAGCAAAAACAACACCAATACCAAAAACCGTCGTCAGAACATAAAAAACCAATGGCAACCACATCAGTGTTAAAGAAAGCTCTGCCGTTTTAATCGCCGCCTCTGATGAAACTTTGGCAAACTCTAATGTCTTTTCTGCTTGCAAATAACCTGACACAAACGGGAAAAATGCCGCAAGTACCGCGTCACCTGTCGAGTTTTTCATTACATCATCCACTGAGCGTTTATAGCCTTCTGTGATCTCCAGATAACCATTTGATGCATGTTTAAACACTGACTCTGCTATATCCACGGTATCCTGCATTAAACCGATCCCTAACGCCTGCACACGCTTAATCATACTAAAGCCATGTTGCACGTAGTTTTCATCTTTGCTTTGCTCCGAGTGATCATCCATTGCAAAATGATAAATTCTATCAAGCAAACTGCGACTTGCTTGTGTTGTTGCTGTATAATCATCCCCTAGCACTTTGGCAAATATCTTATCTAGAAACGTTTGCGCCGGATCAACACTTGCCGCATTAGACTGTCCCTTATCATTGCTAACATATAGCTCCACGCCATTGGCTTTCGCATCACTTAAAAAATCAATCATCTGACGAGCAAACTGAACAACATTTACTTTCTGATTAGATTCACCCTTCTTCTGTTGCGCCATAATATATAAATAACTTAAATTAAGATATCCACGATAAACAGGACGTAAATTATCGGTAATCAACTGATTAATCGCATCTCTTTGATCGTCACCTAATAGTTCAATATATTTCACT
Source organism: Cysteiniphilum sp. (assembly GCF_057495195.1). Lineage (NCBI taxonomy): Bacteria > Pseudomonadati > Pseudomonadota > Gammaproteobacteria > Thiotrichales > Fastidiosibacteraceae > Cysteiniphilum > Cysteiniphilum sp. Next base: position 8,896 of record NZ_JBXTEF010000066.1, read on the forward strand.
CTTAGCTCACGCAAATTAACAATATTAAGCATTGATATATTCTCTGAAAACGCCTGCCCTGTTGTTTTATTAACTTCCATAGGTACTGGCACATCCGCGCGATACACCTTCTGCTTGTTGTTTTTATTTATAATATAAAGCCCCAACTTCTCCGAATTGAGTGTTAGCGTACCATCATCACTCACATGATAAGCTTGATCAAACTCAGACAAAACACCATACAACCTTTTCAACCCCATATCTAAGCCATCATCTAGCGTTAAATAATTTCTATCAGCATCCCACCAGCTACTGTGACCCAGCAAACTACTACTATTTGGTAATTTCATTACCTTATTAATAATATTCATTACTGTCGTATCAAGTGCCTTCCAGTCTGACTGCTTCACATACTCTGATATTTCTTGCTGTATTTCTTTCTGCAAATCATTTAATTCACCACAACGAAAGCATTCTACATCTCCTAGCAGACATACTCCGCAATCACGAGTTGACTGATTTTGCGTTGAGTTACTCATCGTGAAGCGATAATTGCCTAATAGTGCGGTATGATCAAAGCCAAATTGGAAGTAGTTTATCGTTGAATTCAGACCGTTGATTGAGTTCGTGTCCCAATAGCTAGCATCTGACTGTCCTAAAAGTGCATTAAAATATCCACTTAAGTTTGATATCATCGATGGTTCAAAGACATCCTCTTTGGTGTCGGTTGTTTTCTCCAAAGCGTGTTTAATTGAATCTTTAAGCTCAGTATCATATTGACTGAAGCGTTTCGGATCCACCGCGCCATTTGCAAGATCCACTGGCAAGGTAATACTTTTTGGCGTATCTGTTTTATCAGCTGCTTGATTTACCTCTGGTTGGGAAAACTCTGAAGACACTGCTTGAGCAACCATATTGTGCATATAGTATATCGATAGTTTATCACGCAGATAACCCTTAATCTCATCCGGCATTACGGCCGATACCTCTCCTTTTGACGCACTACTATAAAGCTTATCCCAAACAGTATTGGCCATATTTGCACTGACGGATAACGCCAGATATATAACCCATTGCGCAATACAATAACCAGATTTCGCCGGAATAACAGCAAGCGTGCCCAATACAACACGTAATGGCAACCAATACACATCATAATCTTTGCCTAATATTTTTCCATCACGCGCGCTATTGATCGTACCGACCACCAAGATAAAAGCATACAACACAAAAGCAAATGATAACAAGGTCGTATTAAACGTTTTAAATAATACTGACAGTGCCAAGTGATCGTTAAAAGGGATGCTTAAAAAGTTTTTATAGTTATCGACACCAAGCAATTGATTAACAATTGCAATTCCGCCATCAGCAGGATTCGCTAACATACTGGTTATATCGCTCACTCACTTCCCCCTGACTCACCGAATAGACTGTTACAATAATCCTTAAAACTCAGCCCTAGCTGCTTCTTACTAATTTGCACACACCAAAAATGATTTTTAAACGTTTGTGCAAGTGTGATGCATATCACAGCAAAACAGATAATAGCGCTTGCATAATCGCGAGCGTAAGCTAGCAAATAAAGAAAGTAAAAAAATAAACATATACTAACAACAGCAAAAAAACGATATAAACGCCTAAAATGCTTATATGCTTTCGCAATTTTCTGTGCATCTATACCAAGCCCAGATAAGGCATCAAAACTATGCTGCTCGCTTACTTTATTGACTTTGAATAGACTTTTACCAACCTGAGTCAGCAGATGATGCTGTGCCTTGATTGCCTTGACACCCAAGGCACGAGCAATAAATCTGCGTGTTTTTTTAAACTTAAACATTACGAACTTTCTTGATCAATTATTCGATGATAATGGTTGCTGAATAACTTGCGCAATACCAAACAGTCGCCCATCATTATTTTGAGCAACTACGCGCTGCACATTTAGCGTCAAGAGCATATCTTTGTGCTCACTTTTATTTTCTTTTGCAAAGCGAATCTCAACAGCTATCTGCACGCGCCAAGTATAAACACCATTAATCGTTCCTTGGCCTATTATTACTGGCGCTTGCTTGATCACCAGACTTGAAACAAGCTTATCCTTGCGGATAGTATCTAGATAAACACTAAATGCCTCAGAGAACTTACGCCATCCTTGTGGTGTAAACAGTGGCTCAACCATCTGCAGCTGACGCTTATAGTTAACAAAATCAATAGCATATATTTGTGCCAGATTCTGATATACCCAACCAGTAATCACCTGATTACTGACAACCGCATCCTCCGTTGGGCGAACCTGCATCAGCTCTCCTTGATTATTAACAGCAAAGAATCGCTCGGTTGGTTTAGCCGATATCAATACAATTAAGGTAATAATTAATATCAGATTAACGATCACGCTAATCAAAGCAACCATTGCAGCACGATGAAAGTTAGTCCGGAAAAATTCATTTCTTTCAATAACGGATTTTAGAATGTCTTTACTCATCAGAAAAAGCTAGCCTTTTGTCTATATACTTCATTTTATAAATACCCTTTTGTCAAAAACAGGTTAAAACTACGCAGTTTTTGCATTTTTTTCACAAACTCCGCTACGCTTTAGTGCCCAAACGGAAGCTGATTCAACGACTAAATACTAATGTATGTTTTTAACAAACCAAGGATCACTCTCTTGTAACTTTTCCAACTGATTTAACTTGCTTTTTTGGGCGTAACCGCCTTGATGATTAGCTTTTTAGTTTCCATAAGATTCACTATCGAGTAAAAATCCTTATCAAAACCACATCATATAATAACATCTTTATACACCTGCCTCGGTAATCGATAAATCATTGCCAACCACTACTTTGCTAACATAACTTTTCTCTGGGATAAGTCCGCTATCATCTTGATCTATAAGCTGCCATGAATCATCATCTAGATGTTTGTATATCGCTTGTCCACCAGTAAAATTATTCTTTACTGCATATAAAGCATTGTCATCAAAAAATAAGCGTAACGTATATGGCTTTAATGCTGATAGGTTACTTGTCACATCTTCAAACTTGGGCTCATCATTTACAACATCTTGACTTTTGATTTTTATTAAATGGTGATCAGCAGTCCCATCATCCCAAGTAAATTGAAAGTGATAATACAAATCCTTGGTTTTTGGGTCAAAAATCACCTCACTTGGCGTTCGCTGATGAGTCTCAGGCATTACTGCTGAGCCTTGCAGCCAAGTTTGATTAATTTTTCCTTCTCGGGTGTCAAGCTTTAAAACGTATGGATTTTGATGATCATCACGAATCCAGGCAGAAGTGTAGATATTATTATCCGGCCCTGTTATCAATTGATCCATCTCTACATCCCATGAAGTGCTAGACATATCGTAGTAGACCGCATGATACTCATTCAACTCTGAAGGTGAAATCTGACCAATACTGAACAAATATTGAAATCCTGGTTCTGGCTGGTATAGCTGTTGTATCAATCGATAGTAAATTCTCCCTTGACCATCAACTGTAATTTCGCCAAGGTACGGCCAGTACCATTTCTCTCCTCTTTGTTGCTTATCTTGAGCTTCTGACCAGATCTGGGCACTCGTTGCCTTATCTTCTTTTGGATCATCAATATACTTTCGTATTATAGAACCAATGCCCACTGCATACAAAAGATTGTTTGGGCCTATCGCTAAATTCATATTTCCAAGGTTGTCAAGCTCTTGAGGCTCTCTAGCGATTGTATCATTATAGCGCCAGGTTATACCATCAGATACCGCCAGAAATAGTTGTCCCAAATAGTCGGTGATTATATCGCGGATAGAGTTGCCGTCACCATCCTGAATTTCCAAGCCTCTCCAGTCTTTATTTTTATATACTACCAGCTTAGCTCCACTATTTGCTGAATAAAGCGACTCATATAATAGCGTATTATTTTTTAGTGTAAACGCTCTAGTATACTGATAATCACTGCCATTTTTCTTATCTTTATCATAATGCACGACTAACTTGCTTTGATAAGGCTTCTCTAAATCTTTTTGATTGCCATATACATAGACATAACAGGACTGCCCATCACCAAGTGTTGCTTCTTTGCTTGTATCTTGTCCCTGTGTAAAACATGAATTTCGACAGTGAACTCGATCACACACTTTATCATCAGCACTTTCATTGTAAATATTAAAATACTTATGGCTATCCGCAAAATCCACCTTAAAACTTTGCGCTTTATCAGACAAATTTGTGAGCTTTATTGATTTTACTGCAGGATAGGTTGTCCATTTCTCATGTGAGATAGCAAATGAAAGTGCGCCATTAATTGAAAAGTTTTTTGTTGTGTCAACATTGACGTTTTTATATGCTTTCACCCTCAAGACGTACTGCGCACTGTCATCAATATTACTGCTCTCTGATTTAATTGCAATGATGCACCTCCCTTCTGGTGTTACCTGCCCGTTCTCACAAGCCATTTCACCTTCTGACAAATTTTTAGGTGTCACAATCGATAAATCAACTGGGTAGCTTGAACTTGTCTGCTCAATACTAAAGACATTATCAAGCCTATCTGGCAGCTGCCAGTTAAATTTACCGGTGTTTTCAATAGCAATATTGGTATAGTTTGAGCTTTTCTCAGTGCCTTTATCAACTATTATATTATCATTGATAATTTTAATATTCACGGGATCCACCTTGATATAAGGCGCTGGATGTAAACTAGCCGTGGAATAAGATTTTCCATCACTAACGTAGTCAATCACCACTGGGTTTTCAAGCTTTTGATTATGCTCACTCCAGGCATTTTGTCCGAGACTATATACTACATAACACCCTTCATTGGACTTAATTACCATACCTTCTTTGCATTCATTGCTTGTCGGTGTGTGATAACTCACGCCATGCGGTAAGCTATTTACCTTAATCTGATCAATCGTAATATCCGCTTGGGTGTGATTAACAAAACGCATCGATTTGGCACTTGGTGTGTCAATATCAAGACCATCAAAAGACACAGGATCCATGGCAACCTTTATTTTATCATGCAAATCCACATGATCAGCATTATCCGCATAAACTTGAATTAATGGCACGGTTTGATTATAAGACAATCGTTCTTCCACATTGATTTTTCTATCCTTTTTGGCTGATACATCTATTTGGTTTTCCACTAGGTTACGATAATATTTTCTTAAAACAGCAATGGCTTCTTGATCAGCAAGCTTAAACGACACATCTACTTTGCTGTTGGCAGGAATTGAAAAAATAATTTTGCTTTTATTCTCTGTATCCCAGCTGCCATGTTGTAGTGAATCTATTTTAATAATGTCAAATAAATCATCCGGCATATTCGATAAGTCAATCATCGCATGTGTAATATCATAATCCGAGTCATTTTGAAGTTTAAAGTGGACTTCACCATTAGGTACAAAATTAATATTGCCCTGTAATATCATTTTAGAAGAAGGGCCTTGCTCTAGTGAAATCGGTGTGCTACTTGTAAAAAGCATATTTTGATGTGGCTTTATTGATAAATTATACTTTACACTGCTATCCATCTTTGGATCATTTAATTTCACGGCAATATAACAGCTTCCCCCTTTCAGCAAGTCGCCTTTATCAATACAGCTTTGGTTGGCTTTTTCACCTGTTGGCTCAACAACCGATAAGCTGCTAGCTCGGCTTGGGTCAGAGGCATTGACTTCAAAAGCGCTTGAGATATTATGAGGTAACTTCCAAGCAATATCACTGGCATTTTTTATTGCGACATTGGTAATACTTGGTTGCCTTTTATAAACCACAATTTGCTTATTCTCAACCACTGCCTTTGCAGAATTTAGCTTAATGGTGTTATCCTTTAGCTTCTCATTACTTGCCACCACCTGAATCATGGGTAAGCTTTGATCTTTGCCTTTATTTGTTTGCAAATCGTTTGCATACTTGCTTAATAAAGACAGTGCATCATGGTCGTTTAGCTTTAATGAAACCGACTGCTGTGCTCCAGCGCGTATCAATATAGGTAGCTCAATGATTTTAGAATTTTCACTCTCCCAATGTGCTTCTGTACCGGCAAGGCTATCTTTATTAATCAATGCAAACAAGTCATCTGGCATATTTGTTAAATCAATCGTTGCACCTTGTATATCAACATTCTGCGCATTGTTTTGCAACTGTAATTGCATAACCAATTTCGGTAAAGTATTGATCATTGTATTCAGTGACATATACTCTGGTAGATCCTTCGGACTAACAACTTGAGTTTGAACTGGTACTATGATACTTGGCTGTGTTGCACCAATAAGGTACAGCTTAAGTTGACCATTAACTGCTTCACCTGCCTGAGAAGGCTTGATACGCAAATTCAAATAGCAGGTTCCATCTGCTTTAAATACTTTTCCTTGACCTTTTTCATCAAAACAGTATTTGTCTGCTGACACGTGGGGATCATGAAACCATTGAACCTGATCCTGTGCCAGATTATCCCATTTCACATCTGCTAACCTAACTGTTTGCCCTCCAGAGTCACCAATTGCACCAATGCTTTTAGGCGAGCTAACTACAACATCATTGAACTGATAACTTGATTTTTTTTCCGTAATTTTTTGAGGCAGCACCGCATAGGGCTTAATAGACACCACACTGCCAGCAGACTCAACATTTTCTGAGTCACTGCCACCACCAGATTGACAACCGCTAAGCGTCAATCCAGACAATACCGTTGATAGGATTATAATAAATGATTTTTTTGTCATATTAATTACTCTCTAGTGCTATTGATTATAAGGATGAAAAATTAAAATATTAAAAAAACTGATATCCAAGTGAGACTGAAAAGCTCAGTATACTGGGAACATAATTTCCACCATAATATGGCGCATAAACATCTTCCCCTACCCCAAAGATATATTGCAATTTAGTACCAATTGTAAAGGATTCGCCAAGCATATACTGGTACTCGACAGCGACAAATGGTCTGATATTTGTTTTGTGCGTTTTCTTAAGATCTTGGGAAAAACTTCCTGTGACTTTAAGTTCAGGATCAAAACTTGAGAAAATAATTGCCGGACCTGCTGAGAGCTGTAATTCATGGCGCTGATTAGCAAGCGGAATATGTGCCGTTGTATAAAAATCAACACCAGAAAATGACATCTGACTTTGCCCATTTTTGTACTGAGCGCCATTATCTGTCTGATAGATTAGCTCCGAATTCTTGCCACTACCACCCCAGTAACTCAAAGCAAAAGAAAGGTACTCAAATGGGCGCACGCCAAATTTTACTTCATAGTAAACACTCATATGATTTACGGGCTGAAAAATATCATAAAACTCACCTAATGCTTGATATTTGGACTGTGCATCCTCTGGAAAAAATTGGTATGAGCCTCCACCATAAACATTAATATAAAACCACCCCATATTGTTCAATCTACTCTGCTTAGCACTTTCTTTCTCCGCCACAGATAATCTATCCATAATTTTTGTAAGTTGATTATCTGAAGTATTCTGCGCATAAACGCTATTGATCAGCACTAAACTTGCACCAATGAGTAACAGTGGCACTCTCATTCTATTCATTACTATAACCCCATCTCATCTTATTGCTAAATTCCAATGATTTGCAATAAGCATATTAATGGGAGTCACCCGCCATAAGTAGCGTAATATTACGCATTATTTTGATATAGCTATCTCATAATACATTGAATCAATTTCTCAGGCACAGGATCTGGCCTGCCACCATCTCCTGCGACAAAAGCACATTCGATGGCACCAAGCGCGCACAGCTCATCTGACTCATTATAAAGCTCGCTATAAAAACAGAGCTTCAATTTAGATAAAGACAAAACATGTAGCATAACCTTCATTCTATTTGGGTAAAACACGGGCTTTTTGAATTTTAAATTTGCCGCTGCAAAGACCAAACGCAACCCATCGACATCACCAAACGTCATATCATGTTTACCGAGAAACATCGAAATCGCCTCATTAAAATAATCCAAAATAATATGATTACTTAAATGCTGTCCTGCATTCATATCTAAAAATCGCAGTGGAATATCGCAACTAAAAAGGTTTTCTTGTAATAAATCTTGTGGTTTTTTTAAGGCAACAAACATAAAAAGTGATTCCTAATCAATCTATATACCCATCACAAACTACTTTACGAGCAAACACCGCAAAATGATTTACGATGGGTATCGTTATTTTGATTACACATTCTAAAACTTCCAATCAACGATAGAAACGAGTTTAGCAATAAAACCATAGCGATTCTTGGGCTAATCCGTATAATAATGCCGGTATATTGCACAAAGGAAATAAAAACCTATGAATATTGATTTTAGCTTTTGGCTACTGGTACTGACAATTGCCTCAGGTATTATTGCTGCTATTGACAAATTTAAGTTTGAACCAAAACGTTTGGCGCCGGTTATGGATGAACTCCAAGGCATGAAGAAAAAAGAACGTCGTAAGTTTATTCAAAAAAACAAAGCGCTAAAAGCACCACTATTGGCTGATTATGCGCGCTCACTGTTTAGTGTATTCTTAATCGTTTTTATCTTACGTGGTTTTTTAATCGGCAACTTTCTGATTCCATCAGCATCAATGACACCAACGTTACCCGTTGGTAACTTCATCTTGGTGAACAAAACCGCTTATGGCATTAGAAATCCAATTACCAATAATGTTTGGATTGAAACAGGTAAGCCTGAGCGTGGCGATATTGCTGTATTTCATTTCCCTGTCAATCCAGGCGTTGATTTTATCAAGCGCGTTATTGGCGTGCCTGGCGATGTTATTTCTTACAAAGACAAAAAGCTTACGGTTAATGGCAAAGCCATTGAGTATAGCAACTGCCTAGATAATCAAGTTAATAGCTATAACGGCAATGGTCCAAATACTATTTGCACCGAGCATCTGGGTAAAGTTGCACATCAAATTGATGATATGGCGAACGCCCCGTCAGCTAACTTCACCAACCTTGTTGTCCCTAAAGGCATGTATTTCGTGATGGGTGACAATCGCGACAACAGTGAAGATAGCCGCTATTGGGGTTTTGTTCCTGACAAAGACCTTGTTGGTAAAGCAAGCTTTGTCTGGTTTAGTTGGAATAGTTTAAACAGCTCTGTACGTTGGAGCGAAATAGGACGAGTATTATAGATAATGACCATTGATTACACTTCTTTATATCGTAGCATTGGCTACCACTTCAACAATGAAGCGCTTATCACTAAAGCGCTCACTCATCGCAGTAAACAAAAACAACATAATGAACGTTTAGAGTTCTTGGGCGATTCCATTCTTGGGTTTGTAATCGCCGAAGCGCTTTATCAGAAGTTCCCACATGAAGATGAGGGTAGTTTATCGCTACTTCGCATGTATCTTGTGCGTGGTAAAACACTGACAGATATGGCAAAGCATTTTGACCTAGGTGAATATATGTCCTTTGGTGTTGGCGAGCTTAAATCCGGCGGACATAAACGCGCGCGCTTGTTAGAAGATGCTTTTGAGGCACTGATTGGCGCAATTTATCTTGACAGTGACATGCTTGTTGTTAAAGAGCGTATTTTGCATTGGTTCAAAGATGTCTTAGCAACACTTAATGTTGAAGAGCATACCAAGGATCCCAAGTCACGCTTACAAGAGTATTTACAAGCCGAGATTCAAACACATCCAATTTACTCAATCATTGCCACTGAGGGCTTGGATCACGATCAAACTTTTACCGTTGAGGTTTCGCTAGGATCACTTGAGCACAGCTATCGCGCCAAAGGCAAATCACGCAAACAAGCAGAGCATAACGCTGCCAAAGAAGCCTTAAAAGCGATTAAAGCACAAGATCAGCAAAACAAGCAAAATAAGCAAGATCAATAGCTATGGCACGCAAACGCAAAGGGATTGCCTTAAATGGCATTATCGTAATTGATAAACCACAAGGCTTATCTTCCAACCAAGCACTACAACGCGTTAAGCGCCTTTTTAACGCACAAAAAGCAGGTCACACGGGCAGCCTTGACCCGATGGCAACCGGCGTATTACCCATTTGCTTTGGTCAAGCAACACGTATATCACAATATCTTTTAGATGCCGACAAAGCTTATCAAGCAACGATTCAGTTAGGTATCAGTACTGATAGTGGTGACGCGGATGGTAATGTTATTGAGCAGCACCAAGTCCCTGAAATCACCCTTCAGAATATCCATAATGCATTGGAGAAATTCCGTGGTGAGATAAGTCAGATTCCACCGATGTATTCAGCGCTCAAGCATCAAGGAAAGCCCTTGTATGAGTTAGCACGTCAAGGTATTGAGATTGAGCGCAAAGCGCGTAATATCAACATATATGCACTTGAATTGCTTGACTACAATCCTGAAAAGCACACCATTGATATCGATGTGCTCTGCTCCAAGGGGACCTATATTCGCACGTTGGGGATGGATATTGCCAAAGCACTAAATTGCGCTGGACATTTAATCAAATTAACACGAACTGCATGTGGACTATTGACGATGAATGATGCATTATCGCTTGAGGCGCTGCAGACACTCTCACTGGATTCATGCCATGAAAAGCTACTTAATCCAGAATATGCATTTACAGATACACCTATTTTTACTATACCTAATAACAAAGTGGACTTATTTTATCTGAAAGGAAAGATGCAACTAACCAACAACTTCACCGGCAGCGCCCGTATTTATGATCAAGATCGATTTGTCGCACTTGGTCACTTTAATGATGGCGAGCTTGTGAAAAAACAACTTTTTTTACAAGGCATCATTGAGAATGAGCAAGAAATACACGATTGATAACGATCCAAATAAGGATTTAGAAGCACAAAAATATGATGACCCTATTCCAAGTAGAGAGGTCATTTTAACCTACTTAAAAGATCTCAAACAGCCGACTGTTTTTGAGAAGATTGCTGATAATTTGGGGCTAAAGCGCAGCAGGCAACTGGATGCCCTTGCGAATCGCTTGGGTGCGATGGTACGCGATGAACAGATTGAACAAGATGGCCAATATTTTAGACCATTAAAACAGAAACGTCGTATCATTACCGGCTATGTACGCATTGAAAACGATGGCAATGCGATTATTAATACCGAAGATAGAATGCACAGCGCATTTTTACCGCAACATCAAGCACGTTTAATCTTTAACGGTGACAAAGTCTGCGCGATGATCTTGGGACTTAATCGCAAAGATAAATTAGAAGCGCGCATTGATAGCATTATTGAGCGCAACACCATCGAAATTACTGGGCGCTATAGCCAACAGTTGGATAGCCATTTTATCCAACCAATTAGCAAAACCATGCCAAAATATATTGCACTTTTACCACCATCAGAAGAACTTGAGCCTAATACACTGATCAAAGCAAAACTCGTTATCTTCCCCTCAACGGTTTGCTCAGCGGTCGCACAATTTGTTGAAATTATTGAAGAGCAATCACCGATTCTCACGGCAATTTCAGTTGCTAGCAAAAAGCATAATCTGATTGAAGACTGGAGCAACAAAACCGCGCGTCTAGTCCGCAAACTTCCCCATGAAGTGCTTGATACTGAAATATCGCCACGCACAGATCTACGTGATTTACCATTTGTCACGATTGATGGCGAGGATGCAAAAGACTTTGACGATGCTGTTTACGCACGTAAAAGCTCAACGGGTGGTTGGAAACTTTATGTTGCAATTGCTGATGTTTCGTATTATGTTCGCCCAGACTCAAGTCTTGATAAGGAAGCGCAAGCCAGATCAACGTCTGTGTATTTCCCTGGTTACGTCATCCCGATGCTGCCTGAGCAGCTCTCCAATGAATTATGTTCATTAAAGCCAAAAGTAGATCGCTTAGCATTAATCTGCGAGATGAATATCAGTCCCAATGCCAAGCTTTCACGTTATAAGTTTTACTCAGGTGTTATTAACTCCAAAGCACGCTTAACCTATACCGAAGTATCCAAGCTTTTAAACAATAAAGACAACAGCATCTATTACGATCAACCTGAGCTTATTCCGCACTTATTCGATTTATATGATCTTTATAAACTCTTAGCAGCTGCACGCAAACAACGCGGAGCAATTGATTTTGATACCGTTGAATCACAAATTATTTTAAATGAACACCAGCATATCGCAGCGATTATTCCACGCCAACGTAATGATGCGCATAAACTCATTGAAGAATGTATGCTTTTGGCCAATGTCGCCACCGCACGCTTTATTGAGAAAAACAAAGCAGGCGCCCCTTTTCGCGTGCATGGCGCACCACCTAGTGGCAAAATTGATGATTTGAAAGCGTACTTACATTCACTTGGCATTGCCTTCAAACCGAGTAAGTCAGGTGTAACACCTGCTGATTACAGTCAGATGCTAAGTTCCGTCAAAGATCGCGATGACTTTGCCAATATCCAATTGATGACATTAAAAAGCATGAATCAGGCATTTTACACACCGGATAATGATGGGCACTTTGGCTTAGCCTATCCGGCTTACAGTCACTTTACTTCACCGATTCGTCGCTACCCTGATCTATTAACGCATCGCGCAATCAAATCGATTATTGGTGAGAAAAACCTTGGCGCGTATCACTACACGCGCAGTCAATTAGATGAGCTTTGCGCCCATGCTTCAAGTCAAGAACGCAATGCCGACTCAGCCTCTAGTGATGTTGAGAAATGGTTAAAATGCCATTTCTTACACAATCGTATTGGTGAGCTATTTGATGCTAAGATCGTTCATGTTACTGGCTTTGGTATGTATGTTGAGCTCATTGAAAACTATATTGAAGGGTTAGTACATATCTCGTCAATGCATGGAGATTATTATGTCTTTGATGAAGTACAACATCGTTTAATCGGCCAACACTCGAAGAAAACCTTTGGCATTGGACAAAAAGTTCAAGTACAACTTGTGCGTGTTAATTTAGATGAGACGCAGATTGATTTTGAATTAACCATTAATGGCAAAGGTCGCAGTCATCAAGAGCTTGCAGCAGGGAGCACACCAAAACGCCGTCGCGCGCGTATTAAACCCTCAAGCCTAAAATTATCATCAACACAAAAGCGCACACGCAAAAAGCCTACGCGTAACAGTACCGTTGAACCCACAAAATTAGTTGATAGCAAACCGCCAAAAAGCAAAAAGAAAAAATCCAGTAATGCTAAGCGCGCGCGCAAGAAGTCGAATGCGAAATCATCACAAACGGAGTAACTTTCAAAGGAGTATCGTGACTCATGCAAAAAATGCTTATTAGCGCTTGTTTGCTTGGTCACAATGTCCGCTACGATGGTAACAACTGTTTCTCCGACCACTCAACTTTAAAAAAATGGCAAGAAGAAGGCAGAGTAATATCAATTTGCCCAGAAGTATCTGGAGGACTACCTACCCCTCGTATACCTGCTGAAATAGTTGGCGGCAACTCAACTGATGTCATTCATGGGAAAGCTCACGTTATTGGAAAAGATGGATCTGATATATCAAAGCAATTTATCCTTGGGGCTCAAAAAACCCTTGAGTTTGCAATAGCTCATAATATTAAGTTGGCAATACTCAAGAAGAATAGTCCTTCATGTGGCAATTTAAGCATTTATGATGGTAGCTTTAGTGGAAAAGTAATTGATGGCTCGGGCATCACTGCAGAATTGTTAACATGTAATGGAATACGCGTTTTCAATGAAGGTCAAATTGACGAAGCTGATCTATTCCTAAAGGAAATTGAGGCATGACTAAATATTCACCCACAAGTGCTCACCGTACCCTGAGCGTAAGTCGAAGGGTAATCTTGGGAATTACACTCTCATAGAGGCTTCGACTTACGCTCAGCCAGCGCTATACAATCAAAGTGGGCAGATTTTGGCAAATTATGCACTTATTACTTGAATTTAAGTAAATTTTAAAAAAACAATTCCAGAGTACCACCTTAACTAAAACTAAGGACGATCATCATCCAAGCGTTGTGGCGGCAATAGCGATTCGCGCTTTAAGCCAAACAACACCGCTAATACACCAGCGACATAAATCGATGAATAGGTACCAACGATCACACCTAAGATAAGGGCTAATGAGAACTCATGCAATGACGGACCACCAAAGAAATACAGCACAACTACGACCAATAAAGTTAACCCTGAGGTCATAATCGTACGCGATAAGGTATCATTAACTGAACGGTTAACCACCTCAATAACTGAGGCCTTACGCATCTTACGGAAGTTTTCACGCACCCGGTCATAAATAACCACCGTATCATTTAATGAATAACCAATTACCGCTAATACTGCAGCTAATGTTGTTAAAGTGAACTCTAACTGGAATGCCGCAAAAACACCTAGAATAATAATCGGGTCATGAATAAGCGCGATACCTGCACTTATTGCAAACTTCATCTCAAAACGAAAAGCGATATAACCAACGATACAGATCATCGCTACTAATAATGCTAATAAACCATTGGTTGCAAGCTCTTTACCCACTTGTGGTCCAATGTAGTTTAAGCTAGTGACTTGTGCTTGAGAACCTAAGCTTTTCTCAATTTTCACTTTAAGTAATTGCTGCGCTGATTGACCATCTTGATTAATCACTGCCTGATTGTTTTCATTTTTTTGAATCGGCAGCTTAATCATCAAGCTATCACTTGAACCAAAAGTCGTTACTTGCGCAGTAGGGAAGCCATCATCTGCCAATACTTTTGCCACTTCTTGGGTTGATGGCGCTTTATCATAATTAACTTGGATCTGATAACCACCGGTGAAATCCAAGCCCATATTTAAGCCGCGAGTAACTAAAAATACAATAGATAAACCAATCAATAGGATTGAAACAATCGCAGTCCATTTACGGATTCCCATAAAGTCGATATTGGTTTTACGTTTAAAAAACTCCATGCGACACCCCTATATTCCGATTGATAATTTTTTAAGATTGCGACGTGAACCATACACAAGGTTCGTCATCGCCCGCGAGACAGTTACCGCCGTAAACATCGATGTCAGAATACCGATAATCAATGTCACCGCAAAGCCCTTAACGGCACCCGTACCAATCGCAAAGAGGATAATTGCCACAATTAAAGTTGTGACGTTTGAGTCAACAATCGTACCAAAGGCACGCTCATAGCCTGCCGAGATCGCACTTTGCACCGGCATACCATTTCTCAGCTCTTCACGTATCCGCTCAAACACCAATACATTGCCATCAATTGACATCCCCAAGTTCAAAACAATACCTGCAATACCTGGCAATGTCAGTGTAGCGCCTGGAATAATTGACATGATTGCAACAATTAATACTAAGTTTAGGATGAGTGCAACGTTGGCGATCATACCAAACAGATGATAGTAAATTGCCATAAATAACACAACAAGGATCAATGCGACAACAATAGATAACATGCCTTGCTCGATATTTTGCTTACCAAGCGTTGGACCAATTTGTTGCTCTTGGGCAATATGTACAGGCACTTGTAATGCACCTGAACGAATCATTAATGCCAAGTTATTGGCTTCACGTTGATCAAGACCCGTGATTTGGAAATTAGCCCCTAATACGGTTTGAATCGTTGCGGCATTAACAAGCTTTTCAGTCTTTTCAATCTTATTGACTTCTTTACCGTCAACTATTTCTTTTTTATAGGTCGTGTTAACAAGCATCACTCCCATCAGATCACCGACATGCTTGCCTGTGACTTCTCTGAAATGACCTGCTGCATCTGAGCTTAACTGTACGGCAACGATTGGTTGACCACTTTGATGATCCACGCCAGGAGAGGCATTGACAATCGCACTACCACTGACAACTGAATTACCATTTAGTTGATAGTAATATGTCTGACCATTTGTAGTTAATGGGTAGACTTTAATACCCTGCTCTTCAACTTTCAAACGATCGGTGACAGGTGTTACGATATAAAAGCTTGCGGTTGATGTACCACCTAAAATTTGTTTGGCACGCGCGGCATCTTGCAAACCAGGCAACTCAATAATCACACGTGAATCACCAGAGGCAGCAACAGAAGCTTCGGCAACACCTAATGCGTTAATACGATTACGCATTACTGTCACCACTTGCGAGATCGCTTCTTGCTTGGTTTGTGTTAATAATTGCGCATTGAAAGTCACCAACAATGTTTTGTCTTTCAACGCACTATAAACTAACTGATTATTTTGCGTCTTACTATAGTCTGTTTTAATAAAAGCAATTGCTTTGTCTAAATCCGCCTTATTGGCAAAGGTTAACGCAACATAGCCAATACTGCTATAAGTCGCAGGCACTGGCAATGCTTTTGTGATTTCAGTTTTTTGCGATGCTTTTAGTTGTGACTCAGGTGTCACACCTAATTTTTTAATGCCTTCTGCTAAACTTTCTAAGGTATTATCCAAGCGTGCATTAATCGCAGACTGAGTATCAGCTTCAAGCACCAAATACATCCCACCTCGCAAATCCAAACCTAGATTCATTGGCTCAGCACCTAGTGCTAATAACCAATTAGGCGTGTTTCCTGCCATATTGAGCGCGATAATATAGTCACTGCCAATGGTTTTTTGCAAAGCCGTACGTGCTGCAATTTGATCCTGTGCGTCCGAAAATCTTACTTGAATCACTGTATTTGATTCTTGATGCAATGATTTATACGCGATCTTTTGCTCATTTAATGTGTCTTTAATTTGCGTTACAAGGGCTGAGTTCACCGTACCATCTTTGGGAGAGATTTGTAATGACGGCGTTTCACCAAATAAATTGGGCAACGCATAGATAATCGACAAAATCGCAATTACTAGAATAGTAATATATTTCCACAAAGGATACTTGTTAACCGCAGCTTTTTGTCTGGGATGAAGCATAATCCTAATACCTTAGTTTGAGTTGGTCATATACTCATTGCAATATCATTTACAATGGGCATATAGCAATGTAGTCAAAATTAATTGGTTTTAACAGCACCTTTTGGTAAGACACCAGAAACCGCACTTTTTTGTACTTTAATAATAACGTTTTCAGCAATTTCAATTTCAGTATAGTTCTCACCAATCTTAGCGATCTTGCCGATAATGCCACCATTTGTCATGACTTCATCACCTTTAGTCAGCTCTGAGATCATCTTGCGTTGTTCTTTATTACGCTTCATTTGCGGACGAATAAGTAAGAAATAAAAAATGGCAAAATACGCCACCAACATTAAAATTGAGCTCATTGCTGAGCCACCAGCTGCTGCACCTTCAGCAAAAGCATTTGAGCTTAACAACAATAGCGATGATAGTGCTACTAATAACTTATTCATTACTTATCTCCTGTTGAGGTATATTATCACACCGCGCGTAAAATAATTATCAAACGGTATACTATTTAAAAATCTGGGATAATGTACATGACAGGTGGTATTTTGACAACTGTTGTCTGCTGCAAATCCCTATATGAACGATATTTGTATGGAGGGGAATTCGTTTTGGGTAATTCATGTTGGGTAATTCATGTTGGGTAATTTGTGTTGGGTAATTCATGTTGGGTAATTTGTGTTGGGTAATTTGTGTTGGGTAACTCGTTTTGGGTAACTCGTTTTGGGTAATTCGTTTTGGGTAATTCGTTTTGGGTAATTTGTGTTGGGTAATTCGTGAATTACCCCTACGATTATCGTATTGAAGGGTTACAATAACACATACAGGCCACCCCATGTATTGGCGATTCATGCATTGCCCATATCGGTTTTATATCAAATGTTTGCGATAACAAATACACGAACAATTCGCATATCGACATGTAGGGACAATTCACGAATTGTCCAGCACGAATCGCCCTCTCACAAATTGCCTCCCTCACGCATCTCCCTAAAGGTTTCGAGGATGCAAAGAATCCAACTCCCACCGTAATGGGTTATTGTTTATGTATTCATATATTCGCAGATAATCATCCTCATCACGAATAACATGTTCATAATAATTGCGTTGCCACAATTTTTGCCCTGCCATATACCGAATAAGATTGATTTGCTTTGATGTCTGCATTTTGAATCGTCCAATGATTTTAGGCAATAGCATATTACGTCGTTGCTTCACGGTCATCTGTGGGGGTGATTCATGAATTACCCCTACGGTTTTGGTGATAACCACAATCCCATGGAAATGGTTTGGCATAACAACAAATGCTCCACACTTTACATTTGACCATATAGCTTCAATTCTTAACCATTCATCTTGGACAATATTACCCATTTCATTCAATACCATTTCACCATTGATCACATGCCCAAACAAACATGCTTTATCCTGCGTGCAAATCGTGACAAAATACATCCCAGCCTGAGAATAATCATACTCACTTAAACGAATTGAATGGCGATTTTGCTTTCTGCTGCTCATAGCTGTTTCCAACTTAGATATTTAAAGGAGATGTAACATTAAGATAATTGTAGCTCACATCTCAAATAATGCATGCAAGTGATAATTACAGATTCAATGGTTTTTGTAGAGGTAATTCATACAGGGGTAATTCATGTTGGGCAATTCATACTGGGCGATTCATGAATCGCCCCTACGGGTTTCATGTCAAATGTTTGCGATAACGTATATATGAACGATTCTTATATGGAATCAATTCGTGTGAAGGTAATTGATATCAAATGATTGCAATAACAAGATATACGAACAATTCGCATATGGACATGTAGGGACAATTCACGAATTGTCCAATACGAATCGCCCAAAACAAATTATCCTCTTATGAATTTCCCTCTAACGAATCGCCCTTTTTATATATAAATCATGACATCATATTTTTCAAAACGGTCTGCAAAATGCCACCATTTTTCAAATAATCAACATCAACATCAGCATCTAGACGTGCCAACGCTTCAAAGATGGTTTTGTGACCATTGGTGTGCACTGCTTCAACGATGACATTCTCACGCGGCTTCACATTATCCAAGCCTTTAATATTAAAGGTTTCTGTACCATCTAAACCAAGAGATTTAGCATTCTGACCATTAACATACTGCAAAGGTAACACACCCATACCAACCAAGTTCGAGCGGTGAATACGCTCATAACTTTCAGCAATCACCGCTTTAACACCTAATAGGAAAGTCCCTTTAGCCGCCCAGTCACGTGATGAACCTGTACCATATTCTTTGCCTGCCAATACAACTAATGGCGTATTTGATGCCTTATATTTCATCGCCGCATCAAACACATATTCAATTGAACCATCTGGATGATATTTGGTGACACCCCCTTCCGTGCCAGGGGCTAATAAATTGCGAATACGAATATTCGCAAAGGTACCACGCATCATCACTTCATGATTACCACGACGTGAACCATATGAGTTAAAGTCTTTTTTCTCAACGCCATGTGCTTTCAAATATTGTCCTGCCGGATACTCCTCTGGAATAGAGCCCGCAGGAGAGATATGATCTGTTGTTACCGAGTCACCTAGCATCAATAATGTGCGCGCACCAACGATATCTAGCGACTCCTTACCTGAATCTGCAAAGTTCTCAAAGAAATTAGGACATTGAATATACGTTGATTTCTCATCAAACTTATACAGCTCACCCGTAGGTGCCGATAGTTTCTGCCAATCTTTTGTGCCATCTAAAACAGTTGCATAGGACTTCTCAAACATCTCTGCATTAATCACTCGAGATTGTAATTCAGCAATATCGTGACAACTTGGCCATATGTCTTTCAAATAAACATCTTGCCCATGCTGGTCTTTACCAATAAGATCATTCTCTGGGTCAAAATCAACCGTTCCGGCAATCGCATACGCCACGACATGGATAGGAGATGCTAGGTAATTTGCTTTCACATCAGGGTTAATACGCCCTTCAAAGTTGCGATTTCCTGAGCCCACTGATGCAACCACTAAATCACCTTTGTTGATCGCATCAATAATTGGCTGATCCAATGGACCTGAATTACCAATACACGTTGTACAACCATATCCAACAACATCAAACTTCAGTTGCTCTAAATACTTTAATAAACCTGATTTCTCAAGGTATTGCGTCACAACTTGCGAGCCAGGGGCTAATGATGTTTTAACATAAGGCTTAACGGTTAAACCTTTTTCAACTGCCTTTTTCGCTAATAATCCTGCGCCTAATAAAACAGATGGGTTAGATGTATTTGTACATGAAGTAATTGCAGCGATCGCAACATCTCCATGCTTTAATTCACAGTCCATACCTTCGATTTTAACCGCAGTTTTAGTTTGCTCTTCTGTCAACCCAAAGCCATGCAAACCTGCTTCATGTGTTAAACATTTTTTAAAGCTTGCTTTTAAGTCATGCATAGGCACACGATCTTGTGGACGTTTAGGACCTGCTAATGTCGAATCCACTGTTGACATATCAAGCTCAATTACCGCTGTGTACTCTGGCTCTTCTGCTGGGTTATGACGGAATAAATATTGCTCCTCATAAACTTTCTTCGCCAGATCAACATACTCATCACGATTACTGTTTTTAAAGAAAGCTAAAGTTACATCATCTACTGGGAAGAAGCCCATTGTCGCACCATACTCTGGCGCCATGTTGGCAATAGTTGCACGATCAGGAAGGGATAAGTGATTTAAACCTTCTCCAAAGTATTCAACAAACTTACCAACCACCCCATGCTTACGAAGCAGTTCAGTAATTGTTAATACCAAATCAGTGGCTGTAACGCCCTCACGTAGTTCACCTGTTAGCTTCACACCAACAACATCAGGCAACACCATATAATATGGCTGACCGAGCATAACCGCTTCAGCTTCAATACCGCCTACACCCCAGCCCATTACACCAACGCCATTAATCATGGTTGTGTGTGAATCTGTACCGACAAGTGTATCAGGATAGGCGACTTTCTCGCCATTTTGATCTTTAACCAAAATGCCTTTTGCTAAATACTCTAAGTTCACCTGATGAATAATACCCATGCCAGGAGGTACAACAACGAAATCATCAAATGCTTTTTGCCCCCATTTCAATAGTGAATAACGCTCGCCATTGCGCTCAAATTCTTTAGCTACATTTTTCTCAAGTGCATCTTTCGTACCGTAATAATCTACTTGTACCGAATGATCAATAACCATTGCTGTATCAACCAATGGATTAATTTTTTGTGGATCGCCTCCGGCATCTTTAATCGCTTGGCGCATAGCAGCCAAATCAACAACCGCGGGGACTCCTGTGAAATCTTGCATTACCACACGCGCTGGCATATGTGGAATCTCAGGGCGCACCTGAGCTTTAGCATCCCAGTTAAGCACATTTTCAACATCAGACACTTTGACTTTGTAGTCATCAATATTACGCAATTGGTTCTCAACCAATACACGAATAGAATACGGCAAACGCGTAATATCTTTGCCGGTTTCAGCTGCTAACTTTTGCAAGCTATAGGCGGTATACTGTTGACCTTTATCGTCAATCAAAACCTTTGTTGAACGTTTTAAATCCGTCATGAGGATAGCTCCTTCTTTACTGTTTTTTCTGTCTATTGAGGCTTATTTCGGCGCTCATATTAGCCCAATTAACTGCTTTTGTACAGCGTGATGCAAGCCCCATGACAATAATCATCCATACTTAATAAAGAAGATTAATGACTACATTTTTCATCTTCTCATGTTATACTTTTATATAACGCAAAAACCAGGAGCATATAAATGTCATCACTATCACTCAGACAATCAGGCGGGGCTAATATCGTAAGCATTCCCAAAAAGATACTTCAAATGCTCAACCTTCATACCGGAGATAAGTTAGATATTCATATTGAAGATAGTAAAATAATTTTAACGCCAAGAATAGAAGAATTAAGCTTAGAACAAATGCTTGCTGATAGTCCAAAATCAAGTTTTAAACTTTTAGATGAAGATAGCGAGTGGATGCACGACAAACCTAAAGGAAAAGAGATTTGAAAAAATATATTCCAAATCAAGGCGACATTATCTGGCTTGACTTTGATCCAAGCGCTGGGCGCGAAATAATAAGGCGTAGACCAGCTCTAGTGCTTACAAAAGCCGTTTTCAATGAACATACTGGGTTTGCCTTTGTTGCCCCAGTAACAAGTACTCAACGTGAAAATAAATTTGAAGTTATACTCCCTAATAAGTGCAAAACCAAAGGTAGTGTAATAACCTTTCAAATACGATCCATGGACTTCAACTCACGAAATGCAGAGAAGATAGAATCATGCCCCAAAGCTTACCTTGAACAAGTTTTAAAAATATCAAAAGTCATTTTGTCATAACACATCCATCAGATGCCCCACAAATACATAAATTCAGCTATATTTGAGTCTATATCAAATATCGTAGCGATTGGCTTAGGTGGAAAATATCATGCAAATAACCAATAAACAATACCATAAACTACTTAAGAAAGCACTAAAGCCTGAATACCTTGTATCATGCATTACAATTATCATGTTGTTTCGCCTTAGCCAGCACCTAGCAGAGCAAAAAGACAAAACAGCTGCACTTGATCTTGTCGAGTACTATTACATCTACGCAAGTATTACCTTGGCAATTTTAAGCTTATTTCTTATCTTTGTGATTGCTTACTATATTTACTTCAAAATTACGCGATTTATCCGTGAAACACGTAAGGTGATTTTGGGTTATAGTGATTATGAGACGACGCTCAAACAAGGGTATTTTTTCAAACAACACCTTAAGTTAAATCAATTGGTTAAGGATGTATTAAGGCGTCAAAAAAGCGATATGTTAACGATGCTGCATGACTTACGAACACCTTACACACGACTATCATTTAAACTTGAGCTTGATTACAACGCTGCTTATAACGCTGTCAAAGAAGATATCAACGAGATAAAAGTGATCACAGGACATTCCTTAGCAAAGCTTAAAGAAAACCAATTACTCACTGAACAAAAAGAGCCAATTGAAATAAGAGGTTTTATCGAACAATTATTTATAGATTATAGGCGCATCCTTATACAAGATAACAAAGAACTTACTCTAAACTTAGCACTTAAGATTGATCAAAGAATCTATGTCATGATCAAACCTTTTAAACTAAAACGTGTGCTCTATAATCTGCTAAACAATGCCATTGAGTATGCTAATACCAATATCCACTTATCGGTTGAGATCACAGAACAACAAGTTCGTATTACCATAGCAGATGACGGCATCATACAGCAAAATTTAGATTTAAATGCGATGAAGCAGCTTTTTTGGCATCATTCAAAAAATGGTCATGGTATCGGACTCTATTCAGTAGCAAAAATACTGACTGAGCATCAAAGTGAGCTTCAATTCACACAAACTCATCATGGCAAAAGCTTTTATTTTGAGCTTAAACCCATTTGAAATATCTCCCAAACTCCACTATAACTTAGAACATTGCAATAACATGGATTAATCACAAATGGAACGTATTTTAATTGTTGAAGACGATGATTCGCTGGCACAAATGATTGCGCGCTATCTTGAGCGGATGAATTATGAAGTCACCATAAAATCAACCGCCATGGACGCATTAACTGCCGTTGAGGAAACACCCTTTGACTGTCTGTTACTTGATATTAATCTGGGTAGCGACAATGGCATTCAACTTTGTCAAAAAATACGCCAAATCTATGATATGCCAATTATTATGATTTCAGCGATTAGCGATACTACGCAAAAGTCTTATTCATTAAACATTGGCGCGGATGATTATGTCACAAAGCCCTTTTCACTAGAGGAACTTGAAGCGCGCATTAGTGCAAATATTCACCGTTACAATCAGATGCGCAAGGTAGATCAAGTACCCGAAGCATCAAGTGTATATGATTTAGAAGATTGGTGTTTTTACCCTCAGCAATATTTACTCGAACATAAAAGTGGTGAAAAGGTTTATATTAAAAAGGTCAAAACGCAAATACTATTAATGCTCTTGCAACACGATGGTGTTGTTGAGAAAAAGCTTATTCATAAAAAATGTTATGATGAACCTTTTGATAGTTTTGATCGACGTATTGACGTGCATATCTCACAACTAAGAAAAATTCTTGGTAAAGAGATGATTGAAACCGTCCATTCAATTGGTTTCGCGCTAAATCACTAGGGTATTATGATGAAGGATAGACAACTTTTTCACCGTTATTTCTTAATCTACCTACTTTTAATTGCCGTTTATTTTATCAACCTGAGTCTTATTGATGATAAATATGCGATCACCTTACAACTAGATGATTTTTTTAATCGTACTGAAGGCATTTTATTTGCACTACCTTGGGTTATTCTTCTGCCTAGCATTTATGGGTTTATGCGCCAAAACACCCAAATGATGCAAAACATTATGCTTTTTGCAGGTCTTATTTCAATGCTATTTTACGCTGTTGTTTATGATTACTACCCACATCATAGTGTTTTATATCTTGCCATGCTTTTTAATGGCGGATTGGTTTTTGCTTTGCCACTTGCGATGATTAATACACTTCAGCGCACAGCTTACGCACTATTTTTTGTTGTTTATTTCGTTGTCTGTGATCTCTTATTTTTATACATCGATATGCATGTTTTTATCTTATATATAGCCGCTCCTGCCTTAGTTCTTGTTCTAATAGTCAACCTACTTTCTAGCAAGTGGCGGCATAAGAAGCCTCGACCAATTACTGTGATGGCTTATTTGCTTTTAGCCGATCGTAAGGCATCAGTCACTTTTCTAAGCTATACAGCAGTTTTAATCATTATTACCTTGCTTTCAGTATGTGTCACAACCTTATCACCACCAGAATGGGTACAAGCCATAAGTTATCTAATTGGCTGCATAATTATGTATTTTGTGGTTTATCGCAAACTTTCGATTAAGCCCCATTTGGTACTGCTTATAACACTACTAATCAGTGCTTACTATGAATACTTCTTTATCGCATCCGTTGTAACTTACTTGATGCTGACAATTGACTTATCCAAACATATTGGCAAGCGTGATATCCTGATCTTTGCGAGCTTTGTTTTTTATCTGGTTGTTATCTATAATACATTACTTGCTAATGTGCTTTTGGCACTTCTCACCTAACTATTCACTAACAACAGAGCACTTATAATAGTTATCATAAGGCTGACGTTTACTTACATTTGTCAGCTTAACGACATAATGCTTTTTATTCTGCAATTGCAAAGCTAATGGAGCAGATGAGTTGATACCTTGACAAAGATAATAGCCATAGCCATTACTCACTCCAACATACACATAATCTCCTTCATAATCATGTGCATATTGCCCAAAAGGCATCTGTCTAGTAAAGCTTTTAGCATTCTTATCAACAATAGCACTAAAACTATCTTTACGCATAGCTGTCCAACTATCACTATCAGGCTTGATAATTTGATTTGGAAACACTGCAATATTAGGTAGACTTTCTGATGGCTGTTGCGCATCTGTCACTACAGTGATGTTAATATCATACTTACTTGATGGGAATGGAAAGTTATCCGTCGCCCACGCACCCTGACATAAGCATATTAATATAAGACTAAATAATCGCATAGTGCCCTACTCCTTTAACCTAAGTAACATTTATATTTGCACATTACAAACGTAGGTAGGGTAAGCCGCCTGTGTATTAGTTACGATGACTTTAACATTACCCGACTTTTTCAATTGAATGGGTGCATTTTGATAGCTGCTATTCTGACATATTCTGTATCCACCATGCCCGTCTGGAAAACCGATATAAACATTATCACCTTGATAATCGTGCGCATATGTAGAGAACTTCATTTTCGAGGCACTTTTTGTGTTACCTGTAATGGAGCCGTGATAGGCATCTTTCTTGACTAATGTCCAATAATCTGTTGCTGGCGCCGGCTGATCCGTTGGCAAAATAACAAGCTGGGGCAGATCTTTAGGTGCCACACCAGCGCCTTCAAAACTAATACTGAAACCACCTATTGCTTTACTAGAATCTATTGTACCGGCGTGAGCTAATGCACACAGTCCAGAAGCAAGTAATGTCGTTGTTACTACTAATTTATTTAAAGTTTTCATATCTTGTTCCTCTTTTTGTTTGGTTAAATATGAAAGTTATTTTTTATGCTGTGAACTCACAATATCAGCGTTTGTTTTAATATGACTGCCTGTGCTGTCATGAAGTGTATTGTAAAAAAGTCTTTGTAAAGCTACTGTCGTCAAAACGTAAACAAGATGTAAATTTAGCATCTAAAACAAATGATACTCAGATTACATATTTGACACCTGAAGTAACCAATCATCATGATTTGCGGTTGTTTTAAGCGTCAACATACATCCTTGCTGTTGAAAGCCTTGGCGGTCACATAAATACTTCTGTTGATAACTATTTTTTTGCCAGAAAGAATGCTGAGTATAGGTTGAATCCGGCATAAAGTAGCTGAAATCCAAATCATTTAACGACTTAAAGTTGTCATGAAAATTCTCTTCTGGGAATCCTATTTGATTAATAATCATCACCAAATCACTTCCTGAGACTTGATAATGACAAGATAAGCCGCTATCTGATGGGCGCTCTGGATAATGTTTATTGTACATGCGCGCACCCATCCAACCAGAGCTAAGCTCAGCATAGTTAAAGCGCACTAAACCGGTCAGGTTCTGCTGTTGTTGATACATGCGACTGCATTGACATTCATATTGTTTAACCCAAAGTATCTCAATATTTTTGAACCTATCTTTTGCAATAACTCGGGCATGACTTGCCAGTGGCGCTCTATCATCCTGAAGATAGCTCGCAACCTGCGCCTCTGTGGGACATTGAAACACTGCCAAGGTTTGTGCCATCAACAACATCGGATTAGCTATAGACAAGAGGCATAATACGCTTTTTATCATGACTAACATTACCCACTTAAACACCACTAGCTTGACAGTAACTTGGATTAACACCGGTAACTGAAGGCGCTATAGATTTAGCAAATTGACAATCATTATTAAAATCATGATTAATTGACCAAACCATTGCTCCTCCATATTGCGGTTGACTTGAAAGCGATCCATAAATATCTGCCATTTCACTATAAACAGTTTGACCAGAAGCAGGCTGCCACTGACTAAATACAGTAGCCAGCCCTCCCGCAGCTTGTAATGCTGGTTCACCCATAACAAGCAAAGTCTGCGCAGGAATATTAAGTAGCTGCTGCTTTGATGTTGTTTGCTGTGTTAAATAATAAAAGCTGGCATCAATATAGCCTGGCATTTCTTCTGAGCAATATAAGCGCCCATCATCATCTTCACCGTTGCAATAATCACTCTTATACTCTATACGATTACTTTCTTTGCCAGTGTTATAATCTTGTAGAAACAACATATCAAACACCCCTGATTCTACCGCTTCCTTATAGTCTTGGTTCATAGCTGTTGTGACTAGAGATACACTATACTTATCTTCTTTATTCGTTTGATTCAGCTGAGGCGCTGCAGTTACTGTTGCCATTTGTCCACTTGCTAATGGCTTCTGCTTTATCTTAGCAATAAGTTCTTTAAGCAACGTAGGGTTTACCGCCCCCTCCAAATCAAAGTCAATACCATCTAGATGATAGTAGTTTAAGAAATACCTGATATTTTCGGCCATGTTGTCAAGATTTTTATTATCAAGGCTTATGCCACCCGTTTCTCCACCAACAGAAACCAGTATTTTCTTTAATCCATATTTGTCTTTTGCTAATTGAATATCATCCAGCATTTTCTGCAAACTCGTTTGATCAAACGTGTTATAAGAGGTATAAGCTAAAAACATATCTCCATAAAACTGAATATTTGGTCTTGCACCTGTAGTTACAGGTGTGGCATCAGATAACCCACTAGCAAAAGCAATAACGATAACGTTATACCCAGCCTGTGCTGCATCTGAGATCGTTACTTTTTGATTCCAAGGACCATAATACTGATTTAAATAACCAACCATATAGTGTGAACTTTCTTTCTTATAACTAACATCTAAGTTAATGCCATCTTTATTTGCTATAAAGTTACTTGGTGAAACGCTTGATAAATATCGATTTTTTTCTGTGATAATATTCGTTGCATCAGCATGCCAATTAAGGTTGTTGCGCGGAATATTTTGCACAGGGTAGCTGCCATTGTGATCCAATGTAATTGGTGCAATTGACGCACCTTTTTCATCCTTCAAATTAAGCGCAGCTTTAGCGCCCTTTGGCAGTCCAGATACTGTAATACTAACTTTCTCTGGTAAGATTTTCGCCAACTGATAAGTGATCTTAGCAGGTGTCGTTTTATCTGTTTTGATCGTAATATTGCGAGTCAACTGCTCTTTGCCTTCTGGCATATACTCGTAATCACCCTCGATAAATGAAGCAACATTAAATTTATAATGCACACCTTCTGCAGATGATCTAAGCCCATCAATGAAGTTTGCCTTCCAGTCTAAATCCCCTTCCTTAACAACGACATTATCCATGGTTGTAATGACATAATGTGGATGTATTTCAGGCGTTGATCCTTGTACAGTTGATGTGATTTTTAATGTTCCAGTTTCCACAGGCAGCTGTTTATACTTGATTTGAACTGATTGTGTTTGTCCGTTGCCAACTACAAAGCTTGCTGGATCCGCTGATCCTGTCGCTTCATCTAAAGACGGTACGCTAATGGTTATTTTCGCTGTAGCTTGATCGCTATTTAATGGCACTTTGACATCAAGCTTAGTATTCCATGGCTGACTATTAATCTCTGTGAGTTTATTTCCATCTTTATAAATAATAACATCAGCTAAATGACCGTCTTGGATAAAGTCTGGTTTTTCTGGCAACTCAACTGAAATGTGTGCCTGAGATACTGGCGTCACAGGACCAACATGAAAATTGCTTATATTAAACTCATTACTTGATGGCGAAAACTGCATTGTCACCGACTGGTTTGCAGGTAATGTATATGGCTCATCTGGCCACCATTTTTTCACACTCACAGACACAGTATTGTCATCTTGCGTCAATTGAGTTTTACCATCGATTCCCCAAATAGAGCTGACCTTAACAGCATGATCAACATCAAAGCTGACTGGGTTATCGTATAAATCTGTTGGTTCATCACAGTGAAATGTGACACTTCCTGTCCAGCCAGAACTAAAGGAATCTAGCACACAGTTAGCCATAGTAATTGTTGACAATGAAGTTAAAATCGCCGATGCGATGAGTTTTTTACTAAGTTTCATTATTGCTCCTTTTGGATTGTTGTAGGGATAGAAATTGCTACGGGATATTCTAAGAATCGGTATGAATGAAAAATGGTTGGAAAATGTAAAAAATAAGTAAATCGTGGCAAAACATACCGATGAATTGACTTAATTTACTGGAGTTACGCACTTTTGCTATTTCAACACCCCGCCTCGCAAGCTCGGCACCCCTCTTGCAAAGCATAGGTTTATAGGGATCTTTTCTATTCATT
>NZ_JBXTEF010000067.1:0-6319 GCF_057495195.1 Cysteiniphilum sp.
AGCCATTTAAATGGACATATAAGGGAAGAGTTCTACAGGCGACATAATATTTACTTATTTAAAGGATGAGGTACTAGAGAGAATATGTAGAGTTAATCAATAATTATGGAAGGTCTCTTTTGTTTTCACCTATATAAAGTTGGCGAGGACGTCCAATTTTCATTGCAGGATCATTGTACATTTCTAGATATTGAGAGATCCAACCCGATGTACGCGCCAAAGCAAAAATTGGCGTATACATATAAGTTGGGATATCTAGTGCTTTTAAAATGATGCCTGAGTAGAAGTCAACATTCGGGAATAATTTTCTTTCAATAAAGTAGCTGTCATTTAATGCGATTTCTTCAAGTTTTTTGGCAATGTGCAGTAATGGGTTATTGCTATCACCCATTTGATTAAGGATGCTTTCACATGCTTTTTTCATAGCAGTTGCTCGTGGGTCGGTGTTTTTGTATACGCGATGCCCAAAGCCCATCAATCTAAATGGATCTTCTTTGTCTTTAGCACGCTCAATAAACTTATCGATATTGCTTACATCACCAATTTGCTCCAGCATTTTAACAACTGCTTCATTAGCACCGCCGTGTGCAGGCCCCCAAAGAGCGGCAATACCAGCAACAATAGCGGCATATGGGTCAGTGCCTGTGGAGCCAGCAAGGCGTACAGTTGAAGTGGATGCGTTTTGCTCGTGATCCGCATGCAATATGAAAATCGTATCCATGGCGCGTGCGGCTAATGGGTCAGGTTGGTAATTTTCATTATCAGCAAACATCATATATAAGAAATTTTCAGCATATGAAAAAGATTTCTTAGGTGCCATAAAAGGCAAGCCATTACGGTGGCGATAAGTCATTGCAACTAATGTTGGAATACGGGCAATGATTTTTTCTGCCATTGTTATTTGTTGTTCAGGATCTTTCTTATTCATTGTTTTTTGATTTTCTGCAGACATTACACTCACTGCAGCCATCAAAGCAGCCATCGGGTGAGTGTCTTTCGGGAATGCCTTGATTGTATGCGCAATATGCTCACATGCAGGCATGTGATCTAAAATGCGTTGACTAAATGCATTAACTTCAGTAGTGCTTGGTAATTTGTCATTTAATAAAGCATAGCAAAGATTTAGGTAGTGCGATTTCTCAACCCATTGTTCAATAGGATAGCCGCGATGCAGAAGCACGCCTTGACCACCATTGATATAAGTGATTTTTGACCAACAAGCTGCGGTTGAGAGAAAGCCAGGGTCATACGTGAATAAACCTTCTTTAACCAAAGAAGAGACATCAACAGTTTGTTGACCTAATACAGGGGTGTGAACTGGCAGGGTTAGTGATAAATTTTTGTGTTGGATGTTTAAAACAGCAGTTTCAGACATGTTGATCTCCATGATTTGGCACATTTAAACAGCACAAAACGCTACTGTGACATAGATCAACAAGAGTGTTTTCGTGTTGCTTTAGTTTGTGCAGGTAAGTAAAAATTCTTGAGGCACATTTAAGCTTATATCCCCACGGTTGTCAAATAAAGACACCCAAAGATTGGAAGGAATGGTAAGTCTTATATGGCGTGTGCAGATGATGATTTTGGTAATGCAATCGTACCAATAAAGCCAATGATGCTTGCAATAAGTTGTAAGATCATGCTTTTTTCAAGTCCACCGATTGAGAAGCTTGCGGTAATGATGGCTAGAATAAACGTGATAACAAATATCGTGCTTACTGTTGATTTGGTGTTGGCGAATGTTAAGAAGCCTAAGAGTAGTGAGACGACAGATAAGATAATCCCCCAAATACCTATTGCAACTGAATAGCCCATTAGTGTCGCTGCAAAAATAACACCTGAAATACTTGCGATAACAACGAGAATAGATCCAATATTTTTAATGCCTTTCATAATATTTCTCCTGATAAATGGTATGAACAAAATGCTTCCTTTGCATCATGTGCTCAAGAAGTTAGAGTCAGTCTATTCTTTATCAGTGCTTGCTAGAAATGACAAAATTTTATCAAAGCTATAATATTGATTTATAATTATTGTTTAGAGAATAGATTGGCATCAATGTTATTAGCCGCAGCAATTACTTTTAGGCGGCGTAATGCATCAACCTGAATTTGGCGTACGCGCTCACGCGTCAACCCAATTTGTGAGCCTGTTTCTTCTAACGTCTGGATATCATAGCCGCGTAGACCAAAACGCATTGATAACACAGCGCGTTGATTGTCGCTTAATTCATCAAGCCATTGGTCAATAAACTGAGCTGCTTTTTGATGTAAGTGGATATCCTCCGGATCACTGGTTTGCTCATCAGCAATTGTCTCAAGCATGCTACGATTGGAATCATCATAGGCATCATCTAGTGAATCCATTGGCACTGTTGAGGTGAGGATTTTGCGGATATCTTCAACAGGGCGATCAATAAACTCAGCAATTTCTTCAGGGGATGGCTCATGATCAAGAAGCTTAGTCAGCTCTGTTGCTGCACGTAAATAAACATTGAGCTCTTTTAATATATGAACAGGAACGCGAATTGTGCGTTGGTGATTTAATAGTGCGCGTTCAATATTCTGACGTATCCACCAAGTCGCATAGGTTGAGAAGCGCCAACCTAACTCAGGATCAAATTTTTCAACAGCGCGAATTAAACCAAGATTGCCTTCAGCAATCAAATCAAGAAAGCTTAAGCTGTTACCACGTGGCTTATAACGTTTGGCAATTTTCACAACAAGACGTAAATTACTTTCAATCATGATGTTCTTTGCTTTTAAATCACCTTGTTGTACTTTTTGAGCATAATAGAACTCCTCATCTTTTGTTAGTAAAGGTCTAAAACCAATATCAACAAGGTACATGCGCGTGGCGTCATTGTCTGTGTGTGAGAAGTCATGGGCGCCAATCTCTGCATTATTAAATGCGCTGTCATCTTCACCATTATCATCATCAATAGAACTATCTAGTGCATAACTAGTGTTCTTGGCATCTTCATTGTCGTTATCTTCAATATAGTCATTTGTGAGTGTGTTAATGACATTATTTGCTTTGTTATCAAACTTATTTTGCTTATCTGGCTGTAACACGTCTATCTCCTTATTACCCTACCATAGATATGGTTAGAATTATTGTGATCAAAAGGGTGGCATACTATGCGTTTGTTTTTTGTGGTTTCACTGCATAACAACCCAATTGATGACTTCTTTAACATTATCGCAACAACATCTCATACGCGAAAGAGCAGAATGATGAATCTGCTGTAGGCTATATGATTAAAGTGTTATCAGATATTCTTATGTCCTTGTCGGTAATTATCGTACCCCTAATATAAATAAGATGGCAAGCCTGATAGTGGATCTCTGTAGAAGTATTTATTTTGCCGTCATGATTCGATTTATAAATGATCTTTTTTGTGTCTTTATTTATTCTTTGATGTGTCACCAATCAAGCGATCTTAGTGAGTTGTGCTAGATTATCCCTAATAAGTCCGATATGATTGGATAATTACTTTATATATCAGACGAAGGCTTCAACGCCTCGTTGCTTTGAATGTTTTGAGTATTATGGAACGCGCGAATTACTTTACTTTTCTTAACAATAGATTATCGATTCAAAAGTTTTTAAGTATCTGTTTAATATTACTTATTAGTTGCTCAATCTTCATTTTAGGTGTCTTTAACTATTATCAGATGCGTCAACAAAATGAAGACTTATTTAAAATGCAAATGGTGAACAGTGCCAATGCAATTGATGCTTTGTTATCTGCTGCGATTACTGATAATTCAAAACGTCAGTTAAGTGATTTGTTGGAATCTAATTCTTTAACAACACTTGAAAATATTGCGGGAAACCTAAAGCCCAAAATCGCGCAGTTTGACAATGTATATAAAGATTCGTTTGCTTTCCAAGTTTATGACCGTCGTAGTGGCAGTTTGATTTTGCACTCAACTGGGTCGCCGGATGTTTCTACTTTTCAAAAGACGGAACTTGATAGTTTTCAAACCGTCAAGTTGAAAACAGCACAAGGATTGCAGCTTTGGAATATGTTTAGCATTAATAGTCGTTATCAACCCTATCGTATTGTGGTGTTGGTTAGTTCTGATTTTAAGCATCAAATGTTTTTAAATTTATTTCGCAGTGCTTTATGGGATTTGATTACATTATATATATTTCTATTGCTGTCTATATTTATTGTAGTGCAATTGGCATTGAGGCCTTTATCTGATATTCGTCGTGCAATTGCGGTAAAAGATCCACGTAAGCTTGAACCAATTGCTGTCAAAACAGCACCACCTGAAGTGATTCCGCTATTAAACCAGTTAAATATTTTATTTCAAAAGTTTAGTAAAGTATTGGAGCGTGAAAAGCGCTTTGCCGGAGATGCTGCCCACGAGTTGAAAACGCCATTGGCAGCATTGAAAACACAGGCTGAGGTTGCACTTAACTTGGATGATATGATTGAGATTAAAAAGCGCATTGCTAATATTATCAGTGGTGCGGATCGTTATTTTTATATTATTGATCAACTGTTGACATTAAGTCGCTTAGAGCCGCAGCAGGATTTGCCCGATAAAAAGAATATGAATTTAAATAATATTGCGGAGAATCAACTTGCGGAGTTGGCGCTATTGGCGCTGCAAAAAAATATTGAGTTAGAGTTTTTGCCAAGCAAATCCGCGGCAGTTGTATATGTTAGTGAAACGCTGATAAATATATTATTTAGAAATCTTATTGATAATGCCATTCGCTATACGCCAGATGGTGGCAAAGTTATTTTATATAGCTATGTGGCAAAATCAGAAGTATTATTTGAAGTGGTTGATAACGGGATTGGGATCGCGGAAGATAAGCAAAAGCGAATCTTTGATCGCTTTTATCGTGAAGCAGGGACTGGACAAGCTGGCAGTGGTCTGGGGCTTTCAATTGTGAAAGAGATTGTCAGGTTACATGATGGGCAGATAGCAGCGCGCACCTCAGAAGGGGGGAGGGGGTTGACAATAGTGTTGCAGTTTCCCGTGAGTAAAGCGGTAGAAGCTAGTTAAGGTCAATCATTTAGCGTTCTGTTTGACGCGGCTGTTATGAATATACATGGTGATCGAGTCGGAGAAGAAAGTCTCTCCTGTTTCAGTCTTGCCGTAGAGGCTTATGTCGTTTTTGCCAGGAAAGGGTCTTGGTATATTCCATGTATTGTTTTGATAGAGGGCGCTTCCCTCATGCTCATTTGCAATAACCATCACTTTGGCTTTGGCGGATAGTGGTGGCGAGGTTTGAATGGGGATTAGTGGATAAAAGTTATGAATATGCGTGTTGTTGGCAGGAGATGTGATTTTTATATTAAGCGTGCTTTTTTGATTGTCGATATGTTCAGAAAGTTTTTCTTTGAGTATATCTGTCATCGCTTGCGGTGGGTTAATATCATCTTCGTCATCCTCATTGTCAGTTTTGGTATTTGTTTTGGCAATAACATTTAACGTTTGGGTGTTAACTGTTGTTGTGTTGGAATTTTCTTCAGGAGGTGTGTTGGAGAAAATGGTGTTGCCATTTTTGTCCTGCCAGTGATATATCTCAGCATTTGCTGTGAAGATGTAAAAAACTAAAATTAATAGCAAAAAATGCTGGCAAAATGATTTTGCTTTCGTATATACTTGCACGCGTCTTAACAGCTTATGTTTTCAAAATCTGGTGCATAAAATTATAGGCAAAAAAATCGATGAAAAAAAGTTGATTTTTAAAAACTAAAGCCCTATGATTGTCGCCAGCACGCTGGAGGGGTTCCCGAGCGGCCAAAGGGATCAGACTGTAAATCTGACGGCTCAGCCTTCGCAGGTTCGAATCCTGCCCCCTCCACCACGATTTCCCAATGCGGGCGTAGTTCAATGGTAGAACTTCGGCCTTCCAAGCCGATAGTGTGGGTTCGATTCCCATCGCCCGCTCCATATAAAGGGATTTAAAAGTGTATTTTATAGAATTTAGATTTTAAATATTGAAGCTCGCATAGCTCAGTAGGTAGAGCACTCCCTTGGTAAGGGAGAGGTCACCAGTTCAAATCTGGTTGTGAGCACCATATTTGTGGTTTTTTGTTTTTTGTTGAAAAATGGAGTTAAAAAAATGGCTAAAGAAAAATTTGAACGTTCGAAGCCGCACGTAAACGTAGGTACAATTGGTCACGTTGATCATGGTAAAACTACTCTTACTGCTGCTATTACTAAAGTTATGGCTGAGAAAAACGGTTCAGAAGTAAGAAACTTTGATGAAATCGATAATGCCCCTGAAGAAAAAGCACGTGGTATTACTATTAATACTTCTCACGTAGAGTATGAGTCTCCAAATA
>NZ_JBXTEF010000068.1:0-27141 GCF_057495195.1 Cysteiniphilum sp.
TTCACAGCTCAACATCTTTTTTCCTGAACGGTTAAAACTTGAGCTTTAGGGTGACACAGTTGAGTGAACAGTCTCGATTTACGAGCGGGATAGGGATTTAAAATCAAATAGTGTATGATCAAGTAGTTGAGATGGGGCAACCTTTTGTAGTGATGAGAAAATTACTTCTTTGCGTCCGGGTGTTTGTATTTCCATATCACTTAGCATTTCTTTGATTTTTTTGCGTTGTAGATTCTCTTGTGATCCACATAGATTACAAGGAATAATTGGGAAATTCATGTGTTGTGCGTAAGCTATGATCTCATTTTCTGCAACATAAGCTAATGGGCGAATGACAATATTACGTTCATCATCGCTTTTAAGTTTAGCGGGCATTGCTTTGATTTGACCATTATAAAAAAGGTTTAAAAAGAAGGTTTCAATAATATCATCTTTGTGATGTCCCAATGCAATTTTGGTGACATTATGTTCATGCGCGAAATCATACAAAATCCCACGGCGC
This sequence comes from Cysteiniphilum sp., assembly GCF_057495195.1. Classification (NCBI taxonomy): domain Bacteria; kingdom Pseudomonadati; phylum Pseudomonadota; class Gammaproteobacteria; order Thiotrichales; family Fastidiosibacteraceae; genus Cysteiniphilum; species Cysteiniphilum sp. Next base: position 503 of record NZ_JBXTEF010000068.1, read on the forward strand.
ATACGCGAGCATAAGCCACAAGTTGTCTTGCCTTCAGGGATCACGCGCTTAACCACACTATAGGTATCGCGCTCGATAATATGATATTCAATGCCAAGCTTACTTAGATATTCAGGCAATATCTCCTCTGGGAAGCCCGGTTGTTTTTGATCAAGGTTCACCGCAATAATATCAAAGTCAATAGGCGCTTTCTTTTGTAGAATCAATAACAGCTGAAGTAAGGTATAAGAGTCCTTACCACCTGATAAACAGACCATAACCTTATCATTAGCTTCAATCATATTAAAGTCTTCAATCGCATGCCCGACTTTACGCAAAAGGCGTTTCTCAAGCTTATTTAACGGTAGCTCATCGGGTGTTGTATGAGGTTTTGGAACGGCTATTTCAATCATTTTTTTGGGTAAGTATTAAAAATTTGGCATAGTATATATTTGATTGCTTGATAATGTCATCAAGCTTTTCAATTTCATAAAACAAAATGGATTGGTTATATTCTGCCCTGTGTCAAAAACAAACGAAGGAACCCGCATGACTAAGCCATTTTATAGACCACTTTCACTTTTCTCTATTTTATTCTTTAGCGCTTGTGGCGGTGGAGGAGGTGGTGATACACCAACGCCGACGCCTGTCAAAGCAAAGCTCACTGCTAGTGAAGATATTAAAGCACCTCAAGTGATTCAATCAGGCAAAGCAACAGTATTGTCCTATACTGTCTCAAATCCCGTTATCGAAGCGGTTAAATTGGGTGCGATTGGTCGAGCAAGTAGTAATACAAGCGTTGAGATCGAAAGTTTTGATGTGCCACAGGCAGATGGCGTTGAGTTGACGTATGATTTAAGTTTGCCGCAGAATACTTGTTTTGATCATGAAGGTAAATCTAAGCCACTAATTGCAGGCAGTGAGTGTAATCTTGCCTTTATTGCAAAATTGGATGAGAAAATACACCAAGAAACAAATAAAAACTTAACACTCGCTATTAGAACCTCAGATAATGCTGAAGATTTAGAGATTAATAAGTCATTAAAGTTCGTGCCTGAAAATGATGCACGTTTAATTGATTTATCAACGGGAGTTAGCACCAGCACCTATTTAGCGCCTGGTAAAGTAATCAGTATTGATGTAAAAAATCAATCTAATAAAATAATTAACGCCTTAAATATCAAACTGCCACAGTGGCTACAAGATATCGCACTTGAGTTAACTGCTCTAAATATTGCTGAATTAAAGCCACAAGATCATTTTAATGTGCAATTCAAATTAGCAGCAGATAACAAAACCATTGATGTTTTACAAGCCCATAGCGATGACAAGATAGATGTCATTATTGAAGCGGCAAATGCTAAAGATACGCATATTATTGGTTTTGAGATCACAACATCAATTGTGAATACAGGTATGGTTGAATTTGACAAACCAGAACAGAAAACGGTTGTGTTTAGCAATGCAACAGAGGTACCGTTAGCGATTGATTCTCTCTTACTAGAGAATGTTGCAGATGATAGTGTGATCATCGTTAAAAACACCTGTGTAGCAGGTTCTGACCTAAAAGCCAATGATCGTTGTGAGGTCATTTTGTCAGCCAGTGCTGATGCGCATAAAGCAGATTATGAGCAGTCTATTGGTGTGACGCTTGGTTACCAGCTTGAAGACGGTACATCATTAACGACAGCAGCAGCGGTGCATTTGGCTGATGTGACACTTGATATGCAACAAGATGTTCATATTGAGCAATCACAACAAGGTACCATTAATATCACAAACAATAGTGCTTTTAGTGCTTATCTGCCAGATGCTGATGCTTTTAGTATTATCGAGGATGAAGCACAAAATATATCTGATATTACGATTGACCCTGAATCAGATTGCTTTAATAACAAGTTAGTCCCTGAAGGTGTGTGTACCATTAAAGTCAATACAACACCAGATGCTTTAGCAGGTGCATATGTATTAACAATGTCAAAAGCTAATAATATCAGCGAAGATATCAAAACGAGCTTTTATGTCAATGATCGCGTTCAAAGCATTGAAGTGGAAGCAACTGAAGGCTCATCAAGTGCAAACATGGGGGCTATCAAGTTGACCAATAATGGTCATGGTCAGCTAGAAGATATTGAAATCACAGAGAAACTAGCAACTAATATCAGCATTTTTGATGGTCAAAATGGCACTTCAAGTTATGGTGTTGAGTGGTGCAATGAAACATTATGTCCAAATTATTGTGAGGTATCATCAGGTCAAATTCAATTAGAGGAAAACCAAGCATGTTATCTGTATTTTAATAGTCAGGGGGATATAAAACATGATGATTTTGAATTCCAAATTAATGCACTAAGTCAAACATATAATTTTAATGTGCAGCAAAACACAGTGCTCTTTTTTGATACGAAGAAAAAAGATAACAACGTTCATTTATATTATGCGTTAGCAGACAAAGATGCGCGAGCTTATCATAATGATATAGTGAATGCGCTTCATAATAAAGGAGCAATCATACAATCAATGTACTGGTTGGAGAACGATCCAGAGCACAATACATTAGCAGTTGTAGTTAAGGATGAATCTTCTCCAGCAGGTCCATTTACAAGAGTGGAAATATTAAAGCGTGTCAGCACTGGTTGGATTAACCTTAACTTCCCTTCACAAAAGTATACGTATGTTGGTGCTAAATTCAGTTATAACCTAGATGGAGATATCTATGGTGTTGTCAAAAAAGATCATAGTAATGAGGGCTATGTTATCAAAAGTCACAAAGCGGATCAGCGATATACTTGGAATATCATCTCAGAAGGGACTATCGAAAATGAGGGTGCTTTTGCTTTGATGGGTGCGCCTTTTATGGATACACATGAAAATATCTATATGGGGTCTCACGAGGTATTAATGAAATTTCACCAGAGCTTAGGTGAAGTGATACTATATAAACCTATGTTTAAAAATGAAATAAAGCATACGATCTCTTTCCCTCATCAAGACTATATGGCAGTTATTGCTGTGGAAGGTGAGCATGAGGATAAACCTAGGCTGAAATTATTTGATCATAGCAGCCAAGCTTATGATGACAAAGAAATGCAGGATGATCCCAATGCAGTATATGAACTTTCTGCTGAATTTTTGAAGTTACAGTCAGTAGCAGTTATCCCAAAGGAAATGCAGTTTTTTGCATTGGTAGATACTGATAATCAGACACGTAAGGTTGTTTTATGTGACATAAGTGGTAATCAACTAAATTGTCATGATGTTGCAAGTGTTCCGGCAAACAAAGCAAAAGCAGATACATTAAAGTTAATCGGTAATGACTTATATTTAACTGGTAAATCATCGCTTGATCAAGAAGGTGTTGATATCTATCGACTGGTCGATGGAGGATGGGAAAAATTACACTATAAAATTAGTAACTTAGAGTCAAGCAAATCAACGAATGAGTTGGGGTATCTTTATCACTATCCGCTAATAAAAGCATAAAGCGATCACCTGAATATTTCTAATTTTTGATCAATCAAATATTTCTTTGGAGAAAACATGCTAAAAATAAACTATAAGCCCATGTCTTTGTTATGTGCACTTGCGCTGATTGGTTGCGGGGGTGGCAGCGGTAGTTCAGATACACCAACGCCCACGCCAAGCCCTGGTGTTGAGCCAAGTATGAAACTTATGACAGATACATCACAATCTTATATGAGTGATAGTGATGTGATATTAAGCCTAGAGCTTAAGGTGGAAGATGTGAATAACTTGCATCTTAAATCAGCGGCTGTTAATGAGTCCTTAAAAGTGCTAAAGCGAGAGGTCGTCTCACAATCGCCAGATAGTGCAGTAAAGCTTCAGCTGATGGATGCAATAAATAGCTGCCAACTCAATGAGTTGATGGCAATGGGAGATAAATGTACAGATCAATGGCAGGTTAATACATCAAAAGAAACAGATGAGTTTGAGGGTAAAATAATCTATACAACTAACATGGGTAATGCTGAAGTTGACGTCAAGTTGGTATTTAAGTCGCCCCATGACCCTGAGTTTAATATGGATAAGTTTACGATTTCTGCGATTACACCGATTGGTACTGGCATGACATCGCATGTAACCATAGACAATGCAACCCAACGATCGATTAATAACCCAGAGCTTATATTTCCTGAGGTGATTCGTGATCATGTGGTTGATTTAACCTCAGTTGCAGAGGTCAAAAGTGGCGAAAGTGTGCAGATTTCATTTGCCATTGAAGATTCACAAGCGGCTCTTGACGCATTAAAGAATTGGCAGCAGCAAATGACACAAAATGAGTCATTATTGGAATACAAAAGCGCGCGCTTCCCAGAGGATAAGCATCTACAAAAACCACAAATCTATACGCAGGATTTACAGCTATCAACAAGCAGCCTATATACATTTAATGCTGTAGATGGTCAATACCAAGCTGTGGTGTCATTGCTTAATATCAGTGGTGCTGATATTACCGCGATTAATCATAAGATCAGTGATGATACTAATGATATTACTATTGATCTAGCAAATTGCCAATTTCCATTAGCACATGATAATAGTTGTCTTGCGGTTGTGAATATTAAGCCACAAATTGCCAAGAGAAATCAGCTTGATCAGACATTTGATATTGAGCTACGTGCCGTTGATGTCACGTATCGCGATCCTGCAAATTTGAGCGTGCAGTTAAATAATACAGTTGAGTTAGCAATTACAGAAAAGAGTACATTATTAGCAGGTTATGATAATCAGATTGCGATTGAAAATAAGACCTTGTTGCATTGGTTACCTTCAAATGAGATTGTGGATTATCATATTGTTGACATTGATGGCAATGATATGAGCTCACGCTTTGTTTTAAGTGATGCACTTAAGCAACCATCATGCTTAAGTGCCTTAAGTGTGGCAAAAGGCGATCACTGCTATCTCACGGTGAAAGCACGCTTTGACGAGACAGGTAAACAGTATTTTCTATCACTTTCCAACAGCAATTATGTATCACAGGACACACTAGAGTTGCCTGTGTATACAGATAATGGCATTCAGCCTAGTCAGTTGCTCAATCCTGAGACCGCAATTAAAGATCGTGCGGCATCATTGTATTTTACGATTGCCACACCTGATGAGAAAATCTTTAATGGTTTTGAATTGGTTGGTGTATTGGGGGCTAGCCAAGATACATCGGTGAGTAACAGCTGTGAGATCGGTATGCCAGTTAGTGTGGATAAGCCTTGTCAATTAAAGCTTGATATCCCAGAAAATCAGATAAGCAGTGATCCCTTTGATCCTGAGCTTATCATTAAATGGGCAGATGGCACACAAACCCAAAGTAATATTATTAATATCAATGTCGTTGACCCAACTGCCTCTGGTGAAGATATTAGTGATTTGCCTGACATTGTAAACTTGGCAGCGCAAACAAGTTATGTTGATATTAATCCAGATAGTCTGACATTGTATATCAAAAACATGACGGGAAAAGTATTGATGAATATCAAACCCCAGATTACCGCAGGTTGGTTGGCAGATTTATTTGAGATTAGTGCTTTTGATCATTTAGGGTCATTAGCAGTCAATCAAAGTTTAGCAGTAAGCTTGCCATTAAAATCTGGTGTTAGTGCTGTAGAGCTTGATCAAGCATTAAAAGCACATATGACTGAACTTGTGAACAATGCAGATTTGAGTGATCAAGGCGGAAAAGTCATAGAAATCACAGCGGCTAATGCAGTTGATCATTATCGGCCAAATATTGTGCTTGATACATTCCCGTATATTCATACAGATGATAATGAGAAAAGTATGCAAAGCATTAGCCACATCATGCAATTTGGTAAGCCAGGCATTGAAAATCTTATTATCAATAACCCAACGGCGACAGATTATACCATTGACTTTAGTGAGTCACTGCCTCTGGGTGTTACACGCTTATTAAATGGTGGTTATAATGGCGTTGCCAATTGTAGTCAGATAAGCACATTATCAGCAGGAGCCAGTTGTGCTTTGCGAATGCAAGCCAGTGTTGATGCAACAGAAGGTGTAGGAGATCATGTCGATGTAATACTCTCTTCAGAAAATGCCAGCATTCCAGATACAACGTTACATGTCACCTTTGCAACCAATTATATTTATAAAGTAGGATATGTTCCTGCGCAATCAGCCATTGAAATACCAGTGACTGGCAATCGTAGCTATAACTTGGCACTGACAAATAATGAGCCAGATATGCAATGGCAGCCATCGAATAATCCAAGTGATTATGTGCTCTCACATGTTGCCGGTATTGAAGCTTTGCGCATTGTCGCACCGACGACAACCCCAAGCTGCTTGAGTCACCTAGCAGTTGCCAGTGGTGAGGCCTGCTATATTGGTTTAGAGGTGAGTGATAATGCAACACCACAATCAGACTATCAACTAAGTCTTAATATGGGGTTAAGTAATTTAGCCATTGATGGTGTTGTGGCAGGTCAGATCAATATTGTTGATCACGGCATGGTGAGTGTCAATGTGCAAAAGGATGGGCAAACGATGAGCTCTGCAGCGCCTAGTGAAGTATTTGACATTGTGATCAATGCCCCTGAAAATTGGCGTGAATATGTCTCTACAGACCAAAGTTATGAAGTTGACTTAAGTGATGCGCCAATGCAGTTTGTCAGCGGCAATAGCTGTACTTTATCGTATAACGGGACGGACAATAGTTGCTATATCTCAATTGAAGTTAGTGATGAGGCGCAAACCTCAGAGTATATTTTACATATTGATCCTATCGTAGGTACCACGTTACCGATTGCCCAAGGGGAGAGTATAAAGCGCGTTTTAACTAGGCTATTTCGTTTTCATAGTGTGAGCTTTGGTTCTAGGCATGCATGCGCAATGGATGATAATGCTATGCCATATTGTTGGGGTTCTCCTTATAGAGGTGTTTTAGGCTATGATAATGGCAATGAACATGATTCTTATGCACCACCACTTGCCCCAGCGAAAGTAAAGCTGCCTGAAGGAGTTCATACGATTCAATTGGTTACTGGAGGTTCTAATACATGTTTATTGGATATGAATGGAGATGTTTATTGTTGGGGGAGTAATACTCGTGGTCAAATTGATGCTTCTGATCAAGCTGATTCATATTTCACTTCACCGATAAAAGTTGATTTACCTGAAAAAATGGAAAGAATTTTTTCTCTTGGGGAGGATAGAGTTTGTGCTTTAAGTATTAATGGTCATTCGTATTGTTGGGGGAACGGTAGTAGAGGAGAAATGGGTAATAATACAGAAAAGCATAAAAACGCACCTTCATTGGTAAGCGTGCCTCTAGGTGTTAAGTTTATAGATATTAAGCTTGGATTAAAGTCTGTATTTGCTTTAGGAGATAATAATAAGCTTTATGGTTGGGGGGACTTTAATGGAGAGTCTAAAAGTTTAATTCCTCGAGAAATTGCCATGCCTAACGATATTACGATAGAGAAAATTGGAACTGGAGATTACCACAGGTGTTTTCTAGCAGATAATAGTAAAGTTTATTGTTGGGGATCGGTTATTAGTTCATCTATTTTTCTTTTGGGTAGTGATAGATCGGCAGCGCCTAGTAATGACCCTGTTGAGGTGGTATTGCCAGAGCATGCTAGGGTACTTGATTTTACTGTTGTGAAAATGACGAGTTGTGCATTAACTCATAATAATGAGATTTACTGTTGGGGGAACAATGGCGATGGACAGTTAGGGAATGGTGCTGATACTAGTGAGCGCCCGCCTTTCCCTGTTAAGGTATTGTTACCTCAAAATAGAGAATTTATTGAAATAATCGGTAGTGAATATACGTTTTGTGCAATTGCAAGTAATAATGATCACTTTTGTTGGGGGGATAATAGATATGGCCAAATAGCTGAGGGTTCGAGCCATGAGATTAATATCCCTGTACAATTATTTCCTTGAGGTTATTGGCTTCTCTAGGGGATATTATGCGCCATGATATGAGTATCAATTATCTCAATTTCTAACTCTGTGTATCTTCGGTTAATTTTCATTCTTAAGTTGTCCTTTAAAAAAAGAATAAAAGTAGTAGTCTACGCTACTGTAACCTATGTGGGTGGAGAGCTTCTGAAAAACGGCAAAATCATCTACGATAAATATGCCTCAACTTCAAAGCCATTGATTGAGCGTGTGTTTTGATCAAAGGAAATGCCCACTTGATAAATTGGCAAACCTAGATTCAAAAATTTATGGGCATATTTTCTATCAATAATTTGCTGCAAAGCTTCTTTTGATACATCTTTGTCATTAGCCACTTTAAGTTCAAGAATAATGACCTTGTAATCGGGGATCACAATCGATATATCAATGCGTCCAATGGCAGTTGAGTCTTCGGCAACCACATCATAGCCAAGTCCAGTTAAGTAGCTATAGATGACCGTGCAATAAAAGCCTTCATAGTCTTGAATCGGGTTGTTGCGATACCATTCATTAGGGATAGAGGCATATAAGGCGACCATACAGTCATAAAACGCTTGCCAATCATCACTTAGCAAGCTGTTACTTAAGCGTGTCGTATTGACGGCATTGGCATGTGGGTTCGTGCCAATTAATGATACACAGCTATTAAAAGACGCTTTAACCTCTAAATTAGGATACTTCAGGCGATAGCCAATTTGCGTCCCAATGGAAATCTCTTCTTTGATGGTCAAGTATCCCGCTTGAAATAGTAATGCTTCAAGTGGGATATTTTTCACATCGATATTATCGATAAAGCGTGCTTGCACCTGATAGTTTTCAAAATCAGGCACACGGTAGCGGTTTTTTTGTAATAACTGGATTAAAAATGCAGGTGTATCAGTTTGAAACCAGTAATCTCGGTATTTATATTGATTGCGAATAAACAGTAGAATGTCATAAGGATTATAAACCTTTTGTGCTTCAAGGCCGGCAAAATTATAACCGTTATACCATTTTTTAAGCTTATCTTTATCAACATCAATTAAGTAGTCTTGAAATGATGACTCAAGGTCATTTTGCGTATAGCCACAAACATCAGCGTAGGTTTGCGTTAAGCTGATATCTTCGAGATTATTAAGGCCAGAGAATAAGTTGACTTTAGAAAAACGGGTCACTCCAGTAAGAAAAACAAATCTCAAGTACTCATCATTGTCTTTGATAACGCTATAAAGCCCTTTTAATATCTCACGATTGCGTGTTGCTTTGTGCTCATCTGTGATCACATCTAAAATCGGTTTGTCGTATTCGTCTGTTAAAAGGACAATTTGTGTTTTGTATTTTTCTTTTATTTGCCATATGAGATTATGAAACCGCACAGCGATGCTTTTTCCGCTGACATCAACTGCATAGACTCTGGCTATTTCAGTAATCTGGTTATGTATAATTTCAATAAGTGTTTCTTCTGATTCAAACGCACTCGAACTACCGAAACTCAAATGAATAACAGGGTAAGGGAGCTCCCAATTCCAGTTGCTTTCGGCAAAAGTGTCTTTAAATAACGCTTTATTTCCTAGAAATAGTTGCTTTAGGGTGTCAATGGTTAAGCTTTTGCCAAAGCGTCTAGGGCGTGATAAAAAGAAATAGGTTCCCGAGTTAATCATTCGTATTAAATAATGTGTTTTATCGATATAAATGGCATTATTAGATCTTATTTTACTAAGACTAGCATAGCCAATCGGAAGGTTTTTGCGCTGTGTTGTCATCTATTGGTACCAATCGCCTAAGTCTGTATGAGCGTTTAGCAAAGTATATATTACCGTCATAAATCATTCTACAGAATTTCTACTACTATACCCATCGTAAATCATTTTGCGGTGTTAGGTCATCCCGACGTATTATATATATTGATATTCCCATCATCTATTTCAATTTCAAATACCGTATAAATTAGGTTAATTTTCATACTCAAGCTGTTTTGTAAATGCAGTGATCAATACTGGTCTGAACCTTATGTATGTAGATGAATCATCTTGTCATGCAATGAGGAAATGACAGGTAGAGAAACTTTAAGGAGTATTTTATGCAACCCCCAGTATCTAAATTCGTAACCAAAAAGCGATTATTGCCTGTAATATTAGGCTTTATGCTTAGCGCGTGTGGTGGAGGCGGAGGAACTTCAGATGCACCTGAACCAACACCAGAGCCTACACCAACCCCTGTTGCTTCAGTGCAAATGATGAGTGATCTTTCCAAGCCGTTTATCAGTGGCGAGCCTACGGTCTTACAAATGAAACTAACAATTGATCAACAACGTGATTTGTTGAAATTAGTAGCCGATAATGAGGCGATTGAAATCTTATCCAAGGATATTGTGCTAGCCTCTGGTCAATCATCTGCGGTGGTATTTCAAGAGCTCATATCAGATAACTCATGCCGTATTGGTCAAATGCTTGATATGGGTGAAAGCTGTGTTATTAAATATGAGGCAACTACCTCTCAACAAGTTGATCGTTTTGAAGGAAAGCTTATTTTTACAACAACACTGGGGGTGCACGAATTACCTGTTGTTTTCTCATTTGTTGCGCCTGATGATCCTGTCTTTGATGAAACGCAATATACTATTAATCATATCAAGCCATTTGGTACAGGTCTAAGTGCGAGTATTACATTAGCTAATAACTCTGAGCATGAGATTAATAACCCTGAAGTGATCTTTCCTCAAGTGATTGCAGATCATATGATTAATGTGCAACTGATAGATAGCATTGCACCGCAAAGTATAGCACAGATGACATTTGATATTGCCAATACAATGGAGGCGCAGCAGGCTTTAAAGGCATGGCAAACAATGATGGCAAGTGGTTATGAAAATGCGCTAATCAAATATAAAAGCGCACAAATGGAAGCTAAAGCGCATGATCAAAAGCCACAGTTAATGCTAACAGGTTTGGATATATCACAGCATAGTTTAACTGAGTTTACCGAAAACAATGGTCGCTTAGTGGGTTATTTTTCACTAATGAATGTAAGTGGTAAAACACTCGAAGATTTAGAAGCAACGATCACGCCAAGCACTGAATATATTCATACTGATGGCACTTGCCAGTTGCCGCTTGAAGCCAATCAAAGCTGTTTGATTGAAGTTGCTGTTGACCCTCGTATTGCTCAGATCAATGAATCAGGTGTTGTAAGCTACCAACTACAAATGTTATCACATGATGCAAAATATCGTGATAATGATGACATAAATTTAAGTATCAGCACATTAGTAACACCTGAGATACCATTGCAAGGGCAGTTATTAATCGGTGATCATAGCAATCAAGTATATATTAAAAATACGAACGTAATGCATTGGTTACCTTCAAGTAACGCGAGTGATTATCGTGTGTTTAATGCTCAAGGTGCGGATGTTAGTGATAATTTTGAAATAACAGCAGGGGTTAAAATTCCAGATTGCTTAAGCACTCAAACGCTTAGCAAAGATCAGGGGTGTTATATGAGTATCAAGCCTAAACAAGATGAATCGGGCAATAACTTACAATTACAATTGAACAATAGCAATGTTTCAGCAGATAATCTGCTAACATTACCTCCTTATAGTGACAATGGTATCAAGGCGGAATCTTCACTTAATCCTGATGCTATTATTAAACATAAAGAGGTGTCGTTATACTGGTCAATTGGCGCATTAACAACAAGAACGATCAAAGAAATAACGCTTCAAGGCGTTGATCAATATAGTATTGATCGAAGCATCAGTAATAGTTGTCAGATTGGAAGTGTTGTTGACGCAGATACGACTTGTGCATTAAAAATCGACCTTCCAGCACAAGCAACTGATCTTGATCAGCTTGATTTGCGACTGATGATTCAATGGCAAGATGATACTCAATCAGAAAACACCACAAATATCGATATTATCAATCCAGACGATCAAACCGAAGATGTGACGGTGTTACCAGATATTACTGCTTTAAATGACGCAACAACTTATGTGCGTTTTAGTTCAGCAGGTGCTGAGTTTCAGCTGACAAACACAACAGGTAAAGTATTATCAGGTATTCGTTTTGAGACAAATCCATGGCTTAGCGATTTGCTAGAGGTTATCTCTGATCAAAAACAAGTAGTTGCCGCAGGCCAAAGCATAAATTTCTCACTGCCACTTAAAGAGAATGTTTCTCAAAAGCAATGGCAACAAGCGATTAAAGATCATCTGCAGATGATAAATAACAATCAAAAGCTAGATGCTGAGGGTGGTCAAGTAATGCATATTGCAGCAGATAATGCCTTGTCAATATACCGACCAAGTATAAAAGCACATGTATTGCCACATATTGAACAAGTTAACAATGGGGCAACGAGTGTCGATTTATCACAAGAAATTGTGTTTACTCAAGCACAAACGAAAGCCATTAAAATTGTCAACCCAACAGCATATACTTACGATATAAGCTTTGATGAATCATTACCTTATGGTGTCGAGCGCATTGCATCTGGCGGGCATGATGGCGTTAAGAACTGTAGTCAATTTCCAGTTTTGCAGCCGCATGAGTCTTGCTATTTACTATTCAATGCGGCAGCTGATGCTCATGAGCTGTCAGGTGATTATCTGGATATGTTGCTTACTCCTGCGCCATCTGCTGAGTTAGACTCTATTAGTTTAGGCTTTAGCTTTAAAACAAACTATGTCAATAAGGTAGTCTATGTCCCAAATTCAGCCATTGAAGTGCCCATTTCTGATGTTAAAACCTATCACTTAAAGCTTGAAAATCAAGAAATGGACGTTCAGTGGGTACCATCAACCGATATTAATAACTATATGATTACCCGTAATGGAGATATGTCAGGTGTTGAAATTGTTGCACCTTCTTGGCCGCATCCAAGTTGCTTAGATGGTACGGCAATTGCAAGTAATGGATTTTGTTATATTGGCCTAAAAGTTACAGAAGATGCGACATTGGGTGATGACTATCAATTAAGCCTTAAAATGGGTGAAAGTAACCTTGCTAAAGAGGAGCTTATAGTAAGCAGCTTAAGTATTGTTGAACATGGTACGGCAGATGTGAAAGTCATGAGTGACGGGAAGTTTGTCGATCACTTGGTGGTTGGTGATAATGCATATATTTATATTTTCCCTCCGGCTAATTGGAGTGTCTTGACTGCGGATGATCAACGATATTCAGTGACTGTTGATCATGCTGGTATTACCTTTCCATCGGGTAATCAGTGCAACTTAATCAGATCGCAGCATGATGTTTTCTGTAGAGTACCTATCAATATACCTGACGAGATGACGCCATCAGCGGTGAAATTTACCCTTACGCCAGATGAGCAAACACAGCTTCCATTGGCTAAAAATGAATGGGATATTGATATTAAGGCACAGATGAAAGCCAAGCTAATGGATAGCCATTTTATCAATACTTGCGTAGTTACTGAAGCAAATGAGTTGTATTGTTGGGGTAATAATGACTTTGGCTTATTAGGTCAGCCATCTAATAAGTTGCCACAAAGCGAGAACCCATTAAAGATAGATACATCTAACCTTCAGCAAGGTGAAGTGATTAAGTCTTTATCTGTTGGTAATTTTAGTGCCTGCTTGTTTACGGAAAATGATAATGTCTATTGTTGGGGAATGTCAAAGGCAACAGCTACAGGACAAGAAAGCTATGTTTATAGACCGACTAAAATTGCTCAAGGTGAGATTCCAGTGACCGCACAAATTAAGCATTTAGCGGTTGGTTTACATGATGGATGTGTCATAGCAGGTGATCATGGTAGTAATGCTAATAATCAAGTCTATTGCTGGGGAGAAACTGAAGCTTGGCATACCATGTCTGACCCGAGACCTGGTGTTCCTAGTCTTATTGAAACGGCACGTGCTGCTAATGAAGGTTTGATTGATATTGGTGTGGGTAATCAGCATGCTTGTGCCTTAAGTGATCAAGGGGAAGTTTATTGTTGGGGCGTGAATTCCTCTGGTGAGCTTGGTCAAGGTCGTTTGTCAAGTGGTTCTGAAACTGGTTTGAAAGTTGGTAACGTTTATGTGGGAGGTCATACTTTTGATAGGCTATCAGTTGGTAATCATCATACTTGTGCGTTAGTAAATTTTTATGAGACGAATGTCTTTTGCTGGGGTGAAAATCGTGATGCTCAAGCATCAGGAAAATTATCACAAGAAGATGTGTTGGCACCAGGGTTGTTGTCTCATTTATCTTCAGTTGAGTTTTTAGACAAGTCACAGTTAGTTTATGCAGGTGATGACTCTAGTTGTGCTCTGGGAGAAGACAACCAGTTTTATTGTTGGGGTAGTAATGATTCCGGCAAGTTAGGTACTGGTATTGATGCGAATGATCTTGAGCCTACTGCGATGCTCAAAGGTCAACTTAAAGACGATGAACATTTAATTCAAGTCAATACAGGCTGGCAACATGCATGTGGGCTGAGCAACAAAGGATTTGTTTATTGCTGGGGCAGTGGAGAATACGGCAATATTGGTAATGGTACGTTTAATGATTATGTATCACCACAACGTGTCTATCTGCCTGTTTTATAAAAAAATATATTTTTATCAAATATACCGCTTGTAAGTTATTTTGCGGTATAAATAACCTAAGAGGAAACTAACATGAATAAAATAATTGCTATAACAACTACATTGCTTGCGAGTAACCTTGCATTTGCTGGCTGGGGTTTAGGATATAATATTGAAGTTGTCAATAAAACGGGTCGTGATATGCAAGTCTCCCCGTATAATTGCGCACTTCATTATGGGGGCACTAATGATATGGTCAAAATTAAAGATTCATCAGGCACAACAAAAACATGCACATATAAAACTCGAGCTCAAGATAAGTGCACTGCAGCTAATGGGTCTACTATAACAGGATACTGTGCAGCGAGTTTCTGGCATGAAGCATCCCTATCGATGAAAACCGTTGTACCAGGATATGATTTATGGAGTACACGTGCTGAATTTAGAGTACCTAAAGTAGGCGCTTCAGCTTTATGGTTTCATTCAACGAGTAACACCAGTGCAAGAACCGATAATGCCTATGTTTCTTATTGGAGTAGTGTCATCAATAAGACCGTTAAAAAGGATCAAAAAGAAGGTATTTGGGATAAGACAATAGCGGCGAATAAAGACCTGAAGAATACTTCTGGTCATCGCTACTCGGTGATCTCAGGTGCTTACTCAGGCATGGAAGCCTATGGAAATGATTTGCTACATGATCATGGCAAGTCAATGCCATTTGCCGTTGCATGGACAACTGACCGCTCAAGTAATAACATGTTTTTTGCTGTTTTAGGTGAGAAAGATGTTTACTATGTTGAGGATAAGGCAATGAGGTTATAAGTGTTTATAGATATTTGCAATGTCATTAATATTCTCTACACTTTAACTCAGTAAAGGATAGCTTAAAGTGTGACTTATGGATATTGATGATATTAAAATTTTAAAATCTCTACTTTTGGGCAATAACGTCAGCCAAACAGCAGAGCTTGTGAATCTATCACAGCCAACAGTGACAATAAGGCTTAAAAAACTCCGTCAGCAATTTGATGACCCACTGTTGGTGCGTCAAGGGAATGCATTTCTTCTAACAGAAAAAGCAAAAAACCTCATTAACCCTGTGCTACGCTTAAGTGAAAATATTAACCATGTGATACCTTCATCAAGTTTTGATCCATATAATGATGAGTCAACGATATATTTATATTTATCAGAGTATATTAGTGATATGTGTAGCCAAAAGTTAATTGACTTAATTTATGCTTATAATCCAAATCATCGTATCAAAATCAATGTTTTTCCTGGAATACAAGATTTACCTGATAATTATGATTTTAGTGATGCCGAGATTATATTTGGCGCGCCAGGTAATATTGAGGAGTTTACGAGTTATACGGTGTTTGAAGATGAGTTACTATTAGGCTATTACCATTATCCTTTAGATGATTATGAGTGTATAGATTACGATACATACTGTAAGTTGCCACATATTATATTTGCTAAATCCAACGAGAAAAATTATGTCCGAACCTATATCCAGCAAGCCAAAGAGCAAAGGCGTGTTTGTGTATATACAACAAGCTTATCAACAGCAGATACTTTACTCAAGACATCGAATTATGTTGCGACAGTGACTAAAATTTTTGCGCTTTCTAATCAACTTAAAACGGTTAAGTTAGATTTTAAACTACCTAAGTTCGCATTGCGCTTAAGTTATCCTAAACGTTTGCAAACAAGTCAGCGTAATATATGGCTAAGAAAAATATGTATTGAGGCATTCGGTCATGTGATGGATGAGTTAGGTGTTGGTGTTAAATGAAACAAGATGTGAGGTTAAAATGGAGTTAAATGACTTTTTGATTCTACAGTCGCTGATTCATACGAAAAGTGTCAGCTTAACGGCACGTTTTTTAGGTATATCACAGTCTTCGGTATCAATGAAATTGTCTAATATGAGAGTGCATTTAAAAGATGAGATACTTGTACGTAAAGGACAATCAATGGAATTGACCAATAAAGCAAAAGAGCTTATTCCCATGCTTAACTTAGTTCAAGCAGATCTTGACGCATTGCTGCCAGTTGCTAATTATAATCCAAGGGCTAAAAAAGACATATTTAAGCTCTATATGTTTGATATGGGTGCGTTTATGTTGCCATCGATTATTAATAAGATACGTTCTTACAATGATGACCATATTGTTCAGGCTGAGGTTATTCCTGTGGTATATGACAAAAAATTTGGTGACAGCTTTGATGATGCCGATTTGGTCATCGGTATGAACTATTACCTAAAGAAATTTGATAAAGAAGAAATATATTCCGACCAGCTAGTGCTAGCATACAAAGACTATCCCTTGGAAGGTGAAAACCTTTCATATGATGATTATTTGCAGCTGCCACATATCACGTATATTTTGGATGACACGCGTAATCCGATGTTGGATTATTTAACAAGACCAGATCCAAGGAATGTTAAGATTACGTGTAATTCATATCAAGATGCCATTGACTTATTGTCAGATAAGTATGTCACGACTTTGGCATTGAAAATGGTAAGGCATTATCAATTAAATTATTTGCCATTGCCATATCACACACATGAAGAGCCGTTGTTAATGTCCTATCCATTTCATTTAAAGCGTCAACCAAAAAATAGATGGTTGCGTAAGGTGGTGAAGGAAGTGTGTAATGCATCTGTCAAGTAGAATTAACCAGTTGTTAGACTAAGACTAAATATTCACCCACAAGTGCTCACCGTACCCTGAGCGTAAGTCGATGAGCATCAGTCAAAGTGGGTGCTCTCACTCTATAGAGGCTTCGACTTACGCTCAGCCAGCGCTTACACAACCAAAGTAGTCAGGAATATGGTTATAGCCAGTTATTACTTTCTTAATTTGTATTTAATTCAACTCACAAGGACATTTGCCGCCAGATTGCGCTAGATAAACTGGGCAAATCTGACTAACATATTTGCCATTTATATGATTTGCTGTTTTAGGAGTTTTGCTTGTCACATTTAGGGCGTACATTTGGCAAAGTTGGGGTGTTGTATGGTGGAAGCTCTGCTGAGCGTGACGTCTCGTTACGTTCAGGTGCTGCGGTAATCGCAGCATTAAAGACGCTTGGTGTTGATGTCGTTGCAATCGATGCTTCAGGCAAAGAGTTAGTGCATCAAATTGTTAATGCTTCTTTAGATCGTTGTTTGATTATGCTTCACGGTGGTGACGGTGAGGATGGGCATGTCCAAGCCTTACTGCATCAACTTGAGATTCCTTATACCGGTTCAGACATCTTGGGTTGCGCTTTGGCAATGGATAAAATGCGCACCAAAAAGCTATGGCAAACAGAAGGTTTATTAACGCCTAAATCAAAAATAATCGATGCATCATTGGATGTGTTAGATTTGAAATTTCCATTAGCAGTTAAACCGACAACGCAGGGCTCAAGTGTCGGGATTCATAAGGTGTTATCAATCGAGTCCTTGGCTAAAGCCTATGAGGATGCTGCGCAATATGGTGAGGTGATGGCAGAAGAGTGGATTGAAGGCAAAGAGCTTACCGTTTCGATTGTTGATCAAACTGCATTACCATCGATTTGGATTGAGCCAAGGCTTGAATTTTATAGCTATGAGGCTAAGTATACCAAGGAAGCTGCGACTTGCTATCATTGTCCAAGTGGCCTTACGCCAGAGATGGAGCAAAATATCAACGATATAGCACTTAAAGCATTTGCAGCAGTAGGATGCAGTGGTTGGGGGCGTGTTGATTTTATGCTATCAAAAGACAATGAGCTGTACTTGATTGAAGTAAATACAGTGCCGGGAATGACTAACCTAAGTTTGGTGCCGCAAGCAGCCAAGGCACATGGTTGGGATTTTGAAACCCTTGTACTTAAAATACTAGAAAGCTCATTATGAAATTAAAGCTATATATTAAGTCAGTCTGTTTTGTTTTAATTGTTGCCGCACTCTTGTTGGGTGTGCGTTATGTGTTTAAGGAAAGTAGTGCACATTTGCAGAAAGTAGCGATTGTAACAAAAGGTGAGCTTGATTATATCTCAAAGCCACAGATTGTTGATTTGATCAAACCATTTCAACAAGACACGTGGTGGGAGCTTGATGTTGATGATGTAACTCAAGCGATTAAACAATACCCAGGCATTAAAGAGATCAAAGTGCAGAAAAAGTGGCCAGACCAGTTGATTGTTAAGCTAGCAGAATATCAACCGAAAGCTTATTGGAATTCACGTGATCAAATATTGCTTGAAGATAAAGAGATCATAGCGCCGAAGTATTTTTCAGGATCGATAAATCTACCTGTTTTTTATGGTGATAAAAACAATATTGATACGATAGAGAATGGTTATGAACGTTTGCAAAAGATAGCGCGAGACAATGGTTTTAGTATTTATAATATTAGTTTTCAAGGGAATCAATGGCAAGTGACATTAAATACGGATGTTGCAGTGTGGCTAGGCTCAAGTCGGATCGAGCAAAAGCTGTTACAGTTATTACAAAACTATAAAAATATTGAAATTCCTAAGGGGCAGAAATTAGCTACTGTTGATATGCGTTACCATAGTGGTTTTGCTGTCGGCTTTAAAGCGGCGGATGATGATGCTCAAAAAGGTTAAAAATTGCAAAAAATCGTAAGTTTACCGTATAAGCAAGATTCAGTTTTGCCGAATTTATGTTAGAGTATACAGCAATTTGTTTGAAACCCTTAGCTTAGGTTGATTTACCCTTGTTTTTGGTCGAAAATGATACGCGATATCATTGAGGGTCAGGGTAGGTAACAAAAGAATGCGACGTAAGTTAAAACACTAAAACTGGAATGAGTATCTAGAATATGTCTGAAATCGTGGAAAAGAAGATATTATGTGCCATTGATATCGGAACGTCAAAAGTTGTGGCTTTGGTGGCAGAGTTAAATGAAGATGAACAAATCAATATCATTGGGATTGGTACGCAACCTTCAAAAGGCCTTAAAAAGGGCGTGATTGTTAATATTGATGCGACGGTCAAAGCCATTCAAAAAGCTGTGCAAGAAGCGGAAGATGTTTGCGGCTTTAGCATCAAAGAAGCTTATATTGGTATTGCTGGTAGTCATATTCGTAGCTTTGACTCACATGGTGTTGTTGCTATTGAAAGTGCCGAAGTATCACAGCGTGATCTAGATCGCGTTATCGAATCGGCAAAAGCCGTACCTATGCCGGCAGATCAAGAGATTTTGCATATCCTCTACCAAGACTTTATGATTGATAATCATAATGGGATCAAAGAGCCATTGGGTATGTCTGGTGTGCGTTTAGAAGCTAAGGTTCATATGGTGACTGCTTCTTCAAGTGCTGTACAGAATATTAAGAAATGTGTTAACCGTTGTGGTATCAAAGTGCAAGATATTGTGCTTGAGCAGCTTGCTTCAAGCTATGCCGTTTTAACCGATGATGAAAAAGAATTAGGTGTTTGTTTAATTGATATTGGTGCAGGCACAACTGATGTGGCTGTATTTATCGAAGGTGCCATCAAATACACGTCAGTTATTCCAATTGCGGGTAGTCAGATCACCAGTGATATAGCACATGCTTTACGTGTGGCGACAGATACCGCTGAGCGGATCAAGATTCAATATGGTTGCTCAATGAGTAATTTGGTTAAATCGGATGATGCGATTGAGATTCCAGGACTTGCGGATCGTTTGGCGCGACGCGTACCTTTGCAAACGCTTGCAGGTGTCATTGAGGCAAGAACGGAAGAGTTATTTGGCATTGTGTATGAGGCGTTAGATAAGAATAACTTATTAGAAGCAATCTCAGCCGGTATCGTGTTAACCGGTGGTGCTGCTAAGATGCGAGGTATTGCACCATTAGCAGAAGAAATCTTTAAAGTGCCCGTGCGTATTGGGGGACCAACCAATATTACCGGTGTTCAAGATGTGTTGCATAATCCTGTGCACTCAACAGGTGTAGGCTTGATTAAATACAGTCATATGCAGATAGAAGAAGGGCAACTAGCATATGAAGAGGATGCCGATAATTCTGGTGTTTGGGGTAAAATGAAAGGTTGGTTTGGTAAGCATTTTTAGTACTTTAAAAAGTACTAAGTATAAGAATTAAAAATTAAAATATAGTTTTATAAAAGGAGTCCATTACATGTTTGAAATTTCAGAATCGTTGACAGACAATGCCGTTATTAAAGTAATTGGTGTTGGTGGCGGTGGCGGCAATGCCGTTGAGCATATGTTGACACAAAACATCGAAGGCGTTGAGTTTATTTGTGCTAACACTGATTCACAAGCGCTTAAAAACTCAAGTGCGCGTCATGCGATTCAAATTGGTAATGAGTTGACGAAAGGTCTAGGAGCTGGTGCTAACCCTGAAGTCGGTAAACGCGCAGCGCAAGAAGATCGTGCGCGTATTCAGCAAGCATTAGAAGGTGCTGATATGGTATTTATTACTGCCGGTATGGGGGGGGGCACAGGTACAGGGGCAGCTCCTGTGATCGCTGAAGTTGCTAAAGAAATGGGTATTTTAACCGTAGCAGTAGTTACTAAACCATTCCCATTTGAAGGACGTCGCAGAATGCAATTGGCTGAGTATGGTATTAGCGAGTTATCACAAAGCGTTGATTCATTGATTACAATCCCTAATGCGAAACTACTGATTGTATTGGGTAAAAACATTAGCTTATTAGACGCATTTAAAGCAGCTAATGGTGTATTACAAGGTGCAGTACAAGGTATTGCTGAATTGATCACACGTCCTGGCTTGATCAACGTCGACTTTGCGGATGTGAGAACGGTGATGTCAGCAATGGGTGTGGCAATGATGGGGACAGCAACGGCAGCAGGCGAAAATCGTGCGCGTGAAGCAGCGGAAGCCGCTGTGGCAAGTCCGTTATTAGAAGATGTGAATTTAGCGGGCGCTAAAGGTGTGCTTGTTAATATCACGGCTGGCATGGATATGTCTATTGGTGAGTTTGAAGAAGTGGGTGATGTGATTAAAGCGTTTACTTCAGACCAAGCAACTGTTGTTGTTGGTACGGTGATTGATCCAGATATGTCAGATGAGTTGCGTGTAACTATCGTTGTGACTGGTCTTGATACAGCTGATGAGCATGCGAAGTTTGTCAGTGGTACGGCAGGTCAAAAATCAGCAAGCCCGTATGGTCGTCAAAATGTATCATTTAAATCATCAGAAAATGGTGTTAATACAAATAATACGTTAAGACGTCAAGCGCCTTCAGTTGAAGCGCAAGAAGTTGAAAAAGAGCAAAAAGTAGCAGCTGAAGGTGATAATGAATATTTAGATATTCCTACTTTCTTACGTCGCAAGGCAGATTAATGTAACTTTGTTGCTGTTTATTTCTCAATTATTTTTTAAATTTGCGACTATCATTAAAGGCAAGCTACAAAGCTTGAACAATTAAAAAATCTAAATCTTTGTCATTATCGAAGGGATTATTCTAACCTAAATATTCACCAAAAAATGCTCACCGTACCCTGAGCGTAAGTCGAAGTGATGCACTTGGGAAAAGCACACTTTATAGAGGCTTCGACTTATGCTCAGCCAACGCTTACGTAATCAAAGTGGGCGGGAATGTGAGATTATACCTGCTGAGAGTACTACATCTTTAAAGTCTGATCAGGTATGATAGCTTATCTTTTTATAAATCAGATTAGTTTTATGTCAAACACTCAAAAAATCGTTCTTGTTGATGGATCATCTTATCTTTTTCGTGCTTTTCATGCCTTACCACAATTAACCAATCGCCAAGGTGAACCAACAGGTGCGATCTTCGGTGTAATCAATATGTTAAAGAAATTACCTAAGCAGCTAAATACTAATCATATTGCTGTGGTTTTTGATGCTAAGGGCAAGAACTTCAGGCATGATCTTTATCCAGAATATAAAGCCAATCGTAAGGCCATGGCAGATGAGCTTAGAGTGCAAATATCTCCTGTGCATGAAATGGTGCAAAAGCTCGGCTTTCCACTGATTGTCATCGATGCGGTTGAAGCCGATGATGTTATTGGTACATTGGCTAAGCGCTTTGCTAAAGAAGGGCATGAAGTGATTATTTCAACGGGTGACAAAGATATGGCGCAACTGGTTGATGCACATATCACCTTAATGGATACGATGAAAAATGAGATTACCGATTGCGAGAAAGTCATTGCTAAATTTGGAGTTACACCTGAGCAAATTATTGATTACTTGGCATTGATGGGTGATACATCAGATAATATCCCGGGTGTGCCAAAAGTGGGGCCAAAAACAGCAGTAAAGTGGCTAGCTGAATATCAAAGCTTACAAGGTGTTATGGCAAATGCTGATAAAATATCGGGTAAAGTTGGTGAGAATCTAAGAGAGAGTATTGATTTTCTGCCACTGTCTTATCAACTAGCTACCATTAAATGTGACCTAGAGCTACCGTACACAGTTCAAGATATGCTCTGTGTTAAGC
The DNA here is from genome assembly GCF_057495195.1 of Cysteiniphilum sp. NCBI lineage: Bacteria > Pseudomonadati > Pseudomonadota > Gammaproteobacteria > Thiotrichales > Fastidiosibacteraceae > Cysteiniphilum > Cysteiniphilum sp. The sequence continues at coordinate 23,389 of NZ_JBXTEF010000068.1, forward strand.
CGGATATTGATTATCTTAAGAAGGCTTTCACACAATATGAATTCAAAGGCTGGTTGCGTGAGCTTGAGCAAGAAACAAATATTGTGACTGATTCACAAAACACTCCAGTGGAGTCTGTCGATACTCAATCAACCTTAAACTATCAGATTATTTTGACGGAAGAAGACTTCAATATCTTTTATGCTGAGCTAGCAAAAACGGAAATCTTTGCTTTTGATACTGAAACAGATTCATTAGATACTTTTAATGTGCGTCTTGTTGGCATGTCATTTGCCTTAAGGCCACATCACGCGGTCTATATTCCACTGCAACATGATTATGACGATGCACCAACACAATTAGCACTAGATTGGGTTGTTAATAAAGTAAAACCAATTCTAGAAGATGATCAAGTGGCTAAAATTGCACAAAATGCCAAGTTTGACCTAAAAGTTTTAAGCACCGTTGGTATTAATGTCCAAGGTGTCAAGTATGATACGATGCTTGAGTCATATGTGTTAAATAGTTCAGCAACACGCCATGATATGGATTCATTAGCTAATCATTATTTGAATGTCAAAACAGTGAGCTTTGAGGAGTTAGCAGGCAAGGGTAAAAATCAACTTACGTTTAATCAGATTGATATAGCTAAGGCTGGGTTTTATGCTGCAGAGGATGCGGATATTACCTATCGTTTGCATGAGCGTATTTGGGATGAGTTAAAGGCTATAGACAGTTTACGTGAGTTGTATGTCAAAGAAGAATTACCGGTGAGCTTTGTTATTGATCGCATGGAGCGTATCGGTGTTAAAGTTGATGCCGATTTATTAAAAGCACAAAGTGCGTCACTCACCGCAAAAATAGCTCAGTTAGAAAAAGAGTGTATTAAATTAGCAGGAGAAGACTTTAACCTGTCATCTCCCAAGCAATTGCGTGAGATTCTCTATGATAAGATGGGTTTGCCCATTTTGAAAAAAACACAAGGTGGACAAGCCTCAACGGCTGAAGATGCACTTCAGGAGTTGGCAGAGATCTATGACTTACCTAAGCTTATTATCGAGCATCGCCATTTAGTGAAATTAAAAACAACTTATACCGACAAGCTACCATTGATGATCAATAGTAAAACATCACGGGTGCATACTTCCTATCAGCAAGCAGTAACAAGTACAGGGCGTTTGTCATCAACGGAGCCTAACCTGCAAAATATCCCGATTCGCTCAAGTGTAGGTCGTGAGATTAGAAAGGCATTTATTGCTAAGAAGGGTTATAAGATTTTAGCGGCGGATTACTCGCAAGTGGAGTTAAGAATTATGGCGCATTTATCGCAAGATCCTAATTTACTTCATGCTTTTCAGCAAGGCTTAGATGTGCATCGCGCAACAGCTGCTGAGACATTAGGAATTAAAGCAGATGATGTAACACCCGAGCAACGTCGTCAAGCCAAGGCAGTTAACTTTGGCTTAATCTATGGTATGGGTGCATTCGGTTTGGCAAAGCAATTAGGCATTCCGCGTGGTGAAGCACAAGAGTATATTGATATCTATTTTGCGCGTTATCCTGGGGTTAAGCGCTATATGGAAGATGCCAAAGCCTATGCTATGCAGCATGGTTTTGTTGAGACCATTTTTGGCAGACGTTTACATTTGCCAGAGATTAATTCGCGTAATATGGCAAAAAAACGCGCGGCAGAGCGCGTGGCAATCAATGCGCCAATGCAAGGATCAGCTGCTGATATTATTAAGCGTGCGATGATTTTAATTGATGAGTGGATTATCAAAGAAAATATTGATGCCAGAATGATTATGCAGGTGCATGATGAGCTGGTATTTGAAGTTAAAGAAGATCAGCTAGAAAGAATCGGCAAAGAAATTAAACAATTTATGGAATCAGACGCTTTATTACAAGTGCCACTAATTGTTGATGTCGGTATTGGTGATAATTGGGATGAGGCTCATTGAGTAATGATGTATAAATAAGTTACATGAGCTAGCACCTCTCCCCTTGCGGGATTGCTCGTGTAGCTTAAGCTGCGCGGGTGAGGGGAGTAATTAAAACTCAACTATTCTTTTATCATTACTAATGGTATTAAACTAAAAATTGCTCAACAAGCTCACAGGTATACCAAACCCCGACACCACTGACCTCAGTAGGTATTGGTGCTAGCCCATCCTTATGGCGGCATGAAGCCAAATCCATATGTAACCAACGAATGTCTTTACCAACAAATTGCTGTAAGAATTTAGCTGCTAAAATATGATCGGCATTACCGCTGACATAACATTGTTTTAAATCAGCAATATCAGAGTCCAACGCTTTAAGATAATGCTTATCCATTGGAAATGGCCATACTTTCTCAGCACACCTAGCACCATATTTGACTAAACTTGATTGCCAGTCATAATTATTACTGAAAATTGCAGAGTATTCAGTGCCCAATGCGCGCACCGCAGCACCTGTTAATGTCGCATAATCAATAATCATTTCAGGTTTATCTTGGCTTGCCAAGCATAATGTATCAGATAAAGCCATGCGCCCTTCAGCATCGGTATCAACCACTTCAATGGTTTTACCATTTAATGCGGTGACGACTTCATTGGGCAGAAAAGCACGTTCGCCAATGTTGTTGTTAGTTATTGCAAGGTAACAATGTATTTGATAAGGGACTTGCAAAAGGCTTAATGATAGTAAGCTACCAACAGCAACTGCACTACCCATCATATCGTCATTCATGCCATACATATATTGTGGTTGCTTCAAGCTAACACCTCCGGTATCAAAACAAATCCCCTTGCCAACAAGTGCGATTGTTTTGCTAAAGTCTTTAGGTGTATACGTTAACTTCACAATGCCTGCAACTTCAGAGGCACGTGCTACCGCATTAAAGGCGCCAGCACCCATTTCAGACAAGCTTTCTTTGTCATAAAGCGTATATTGCCAATCCTCGCGTTTGGCAATATCTTCCAGTAGATTGATATAGATCTGTGGGGTTAAGTAATTGGTTGGAAAAATAGTCAGGCGACGCGCAAGTGCATTACCTTTGTGTTTTGCAAGTACATCAAGAAAATCACTTTCGCTATAATCGCCAATGATCTTGATGCTAACCTCTTGAGCCTTATGTTCGCGCTTATAATTAGGCATCTCTTCAGTATGTGCTAATAGTGTACGCATACAAGCATCAGCAGTTGATTCGCTAGTATTCTCAGCAAGAAAAACAATATTCTTAGCCTTGGTGATATTTGCATTCTTAACTAGCTCAGATAAATCTTTAAGCCATAAATAGAGCTCGCATTCACCAACATTTTCTTTGATGATAATGTGTGTGCCTTTAGCATTGGGTAGCTGTGTGTGGTAGCCTTTTTTACATTTTGGCGCTTGAGATTGTTTGCGAGAGTAAAGAAGCTCACCTGAAGGTAAGTTTTGCCATTGTACTTCATTATCGGCGATCGCAATAATGAGATCTGCATTATGGTGGTTTTCATCAAAGTGAGCAGAGAAATGTAAGCGTGCTGATGTTAATGTATGTAATGAATGCATTGATTTAACCTTGTTGAGAAACCTTATTAGGAAACAGTATAAACACACTTTTAGGCAGTATGAACCAGAATTACCTACTTTTCGTAATAACTACGTGGGAAACAGCAGAATTATGCTTGCAAAACTAAGATGATGGGCTAAAATAGCCGGAAGTTTAAGGGCTCTTAGCTCAGTTGGTTAGAGCAGCGGACTCATAATCCGTTGGTCGCAGGTTCGAGTCCTGCAGGGCCCACCATA